>NZ_VPCP01000101.1:0-8818 GCF_013418145.1 Acinetobacter sp. YH12201
TCATGAGAAAGCCCATATAAATGGGTAGAGTACAAGTTGCTGTAGAAGCATTTTTAATTCGTCTGATCACAGATACTTTATAAAGTATTTTAATACTTTTTTGAATCCGTCAATGCGTAAGTCCTATTATTGTCATTTTGTGGTTTATTTAATCGTTTAATCTTCAGATGATCTATCCCTGAAAATAGGTATTTTCACACTATTTAACTCAAAGTTGCTACCGTTTAAGTTTTCTAATTTTTGATATTCATCTGCTGTAATTTTAAGGAATTAAGTCAGTTCCGCTGAATCTTGTTCCTGATATGCCTATAATAGGGCAGTTTTAATTTTGGCAGTTTGTTATGCGCGGTTTATATCTGATCACCAATGATGATCCTTTAGAACTTTTATTGGCTAAGCTTGAAGGTGCAATGGCCAATGGCGGTATTTCAGTATTGCAATACCGTCGTAAAAAAGTCGCCAAAGAAGATCAATTTTATGAAATTGAGTATATGAAAGCCATGTGTGCTGAATATCGCGTACCTTTCGTGATTAATGACGATCTTGAAATTGCGGTTAAATACGGTGTAGGTGTGCATCTGGGCCAGGATGATGGCTCTATTGTCGATGCGGTTGCACGTTTGCCAGAAGGTGTCCTGATTGGTCGCAGTTGCAACAATTCACTGGAATTGGCAGAACAGGCGATTGCCGATGGTGCAAATTATGTGGCATTTGGTGCAATTTATGCGACTGAGAGTAAGCCTGAAGCCGGAAACATTGGTTTGGAAACATTAAAACAAGCCAAAACGCAACTAAATGTGCCGATCTGTGCCATTGGCGGGTTAACCGTTGAAAATTCAAAGATCGTGGTTGAATCTGGTGCAGATTATTGTGCAGTGATTAGTGATATATTAGGTCGTCCTATGCATGCCATTCCTGAGCGTCTTGATGAATGGTCTACACTTTTTCAAGACAGCCTTTAATAATATAGATTTAGATTGATTTAATTTTGAGTTGAGTAAATTCATGAGCCTATCTCCAAAGCAAGAACAATTGTTTAAACAAGCCAGCAAACATATTCCGGGTGGGGTGAATTCACCGGTACGTGCGTTTAATGGGGTGGGTGGTACGCCTGTATTTATTGAAAAAGCCAAAGGTGCCTATTTATACGATGTCGATGGTAAACGCTATGTGGACTATGTTGGTTCATGGGGACCGATGATTTTAGGCCATGCCCATCCTGACATCATTAAAGCCGTACAAGAGGCTGCTGTTGATGGCTTAAGCTTTGGTGCACCAACAGTTCATGAAACAACCCTGGCTGACATCATCTGTGAAATCATGCCGTCGATTGAACTGGTTCGTATGACCAATTCAGGTACGGAAGCAACCATGACAGCAATCCGTTTGGCACGAGGCTACACAGGCCGCGATAAGATTGTAAAATTTGAAGGCTGTTACCACGGTCACTCAGACTCGCTTTTAGTTAAAGCGGGTTCAGGCATGTTGACTAGCGGTGAAGGTGAAGCGACTTCTGCGGGTGTACCGGCTGATTTTGCCAAGCACACTTTAACCCTGCCATACAATGACATCGCGACTTTAAAAGAATGTTTTGCTAAATTCGGTCATGAAATTGCTGGCGTAATTGTTGAGCCAGTCGCAGGCAACATGAACTTGGTGAAACCGATTGACGGTTTCCTGCAAGCAATTCGTGATGTATGTGATGAGCATGGTTCGGTTTTCATCATTGATGAAGTGATGACCGGTTTCCGTGTCGGTCTAGGCGGTGCACAGGCACATTATGGCGTAACACCTGATTTGACCACTTTGGGTAAAATTATTGGTGCAGGCCTGCCAGTCGGTGCGTTTGGTGGTAAACGAGAAGTGATGGAATGCATCGCGCCACTGGGTAAAGTCTATCAAGCAGGGACATTGTCAGGTAATCCACTCGCGATGCGTGCCGGTATTGAAATGTTTAAACATTTACGTGCCGAAGGTTTTTATGAAAAATTAACTGCGCAACTCGAAAAACTGCTTGCCGGTTTACAAGCTGCTGCGGATGAAGCAGATATTCCATTCAAGACTCAACAAGTGGGCGGGATGTTCGGTTTGTACTTTACCGATCAAGAAGACATTACCAGCTTTGATTCAATGCTGAAATGTGATGTGAATGCCTTCCGTAAATTCTTCCATGGCATGTTGCAGCGTGGGGTGAATTTTGCGCCATCTGCATTTGAAGCTGGCTTTATTTCAGCTGCACACAGTGATGAAGATATTGAATTTACTATTCAAGCTGCGAAAGAAACCTTTGCTGAAATGAAAGCATCCGCTTAATTTTGAGCATGTAAATGAAGCCCGTTTTATAGCGGGCTTTTTTATAAAGAATTTTTGAGAGCGAATATGAAAACCAAACATTATTTGACTTTAAGCGATGCGGAATTTTTACTAAATTCAGCTTATGAATATGCACTTGAACATGATTTTAATGTCAGTATCGCCATTGTAGATGAAACGGGTAATTTGCTTGCGATGAAACGTATGGATGGGGCATCACCTATGACAGCCAATTTATGTCTAGAAAAAGCCAAATGCTCGGCAATGAGCCGCCGTCCATCCAAGCTATTTGAAGATATTATCAAAGGCGGTCAAATGGGCTTTCTGACTATGGAAACGTTCTCGGGCATGTTAGAAGGTGGTGAGCCGATTCTGTATCAAGGGCAGTTGGTCGGAGCGATGGGGGTGTCAGGTGTGAAGTCGTTTGAAGATGCGGAGATTGCACAGGTAGCGATTGAGAAGTTTTTAGCGCAGGTTGAGGCTTAATGTTTTATCCATTACCCAAAAAGATCCAACTCACCCCCTCCCAAGCCAAATGGCAGCTTTCAGCAACTGAATCGGTTTTAGTGTTGGTGGGATTGCACAACCTAAGGATGATGGCAGGCATACAAGACAGCGACCTCATGACCCATCTTGTTCAGATCACCAATAAAGCCAAAGCTTTAGATATTCCGATTGTTGATTTGTATGGCGATGACCTGATGCAGGGCATGCAGCAACTCGGTGAATATGCATCATCGCATCCCCAACTGATTTTTGCCGGGCAGGTCACGCCGATGCTCAAGCAAATATTGCCGCATCTACAAAGTGTCACCGAGCAAATCTGTGTAGTGGACGATGCGATTTTATTGTCGAATCAAGACCAGCATATTCAATGGATTGATAACATTTCGATACACGGCTTGCATCATATGAATAGCTATAGTTTGACTAGATTATGGGATTTAAGTGCTCCATCCAATTATGTGCTTTCCCCCAAGGGAATTATGCTTGCGGTTGCAGAGCAACTGAACATGGATGCTCTGGAAATTGATCCTGATATCGATCTGAAACAATACGGTTTGGATTCTGTTGCTATTGTCACTTTAGTGGGTATTTGGCGAGCGCATGGGGCAAACATTACTTATGAAGATGTCCTAAAACACAATTCACTACATGCGCTGGTCAGCTTTGTATTGCAATCAGCACGTTGATAACACGGGATTGAAATAATTTTTGAGCAAAATCGGAAAAACCGTCACCAATTCGAATATTGTGCATTGTAATTCTGCGCCAAGCTTTCTATCATTGCCGCCTTGTTTGCGCGATCAGCCTGGGATTGAACATTGAGTAATTTTCTAACCGAACATCTGATACATCGTGATGAAGATTTTATGGTCATCCATAAACCTGCAGGTGTACTCACCGTTCCTGGCAAAACCGAAGATTTACAAGATTGCGTGATCAACCGATTATTAGAAATAGAACCCAAAACACTACTGATTCACCGCCTGGATCGTGATACTTCAGGTATTCTGGTGTTTGGCCTGAGCAGATGGGGGCAAAAAACCATTTCCCGCCAGTTTCAGGAACGTCAAACCGACAAAACCTATCAGGCGCTTGTAGCAGGGCATCTTGAAGGGGAAGGCACGGTTGATGTACCTGTCGTCTATGACCCTGAACATCCACCATTACATATTGCCGATCCAAATCATAACAAGCCTGCACTGACCCATTGGCAGGCCATCGAACATTTTGAAATTCAGGGACAGGCGGTGACGAGGGTCAAACTTAGCCCGATTACCGGCCGTTCCCATCAGCTACGCGTGCATATGCAATATCTGGGTCATCCTATTATTGGTGATACTTTATATGCCACTCCTGAGCAGCAACTGATGATGCCGCGTCTGTGCCTGCATGCTGAAAACTTAAGTTTTTATCATCCGCAAACAGAACAGCTGATGGAGTTTTATGCTCCAGTTCCTTTTTAAAGTAAAAACTTTTTAATCCTCATAGATTTTGCGCACTTTTTAGTGGGCTTTATGTCAAAATATATTGCTTAAAGACCTGGTTTTTTGCTCAAATACCAAGCAGATTTTGGGCTTGAAATTAGTGTCCTCATTTTTAGATAAAGGTGGAAAAATTGCATCAGTTTGCTATTGGTCAGCGTTGGTTATCAGATACGGAAACAGAACTCGGTTTAGGGGTTCTTATAGATGTAGATGAAAGATCGGTTAGCATCTTATTCCCAAAAAGTGATGAAACACGTGTCTATGCACGTAACAATGCACCTTTATCACGTATTGTGTTCAATGTGAAGGATGAACTGCAGGATCAGGAAGGCACCCAATGGACAGTTGAGTCTTTGGAAGACCGTCATGGTGTGGTGCGCTATAACGTCGTGCGTAATCTGGAAGATGGCTCAGAAGAACGTAAGTCACTCAATGAAACCCGTATCGGTGCGACCATCCAGCTGTCTAAACCGCTTGACCGTTTACTGGCCAGTCAGGTCGACTATAAAGAATGGTATGACCTGCGTATTGAAGCTTTACTGATGCAAGCCAATATGAAGAACAGTCCTCTGCGCGGCATGGTCGGTGCGCGTGTAGGCCTGATTCCGCACCAGCTTTATATTGCCCATGAAGTGGGACAGCGTTTTGCACCGCGTGTCTTACTTGCGGACGAAGTCGGTTTGGGTAAAACCATTGAAGCGGGCCTGATTATTCATCAGCAACTCAAAACATCGCGTTCTGAACGTATCCTGATTCTCGTGCCAGATTCACTGCAATATCAGTGGATGATTGAAATGCGCCGCCGTTTTAATCTGGAATTTTCACTGTTCGATTTGACCCGTACCGCATCCATCAAGGAACATGATCCTGATCTAAACCCATTCCTGACCGAGCAGCGCATCATTGCTTCTGTTGATTTGATGGTGGATCACGAGGATTTACGTGAACAGGCTTTAGAAGCTGGTTTTGATCTTCTGGTGGTGGATGAAGCTCATCACCTGATGTGGAGTGAAGAAGAAGGAGGTAATGACCGTTACGATTTGGTTGAAGAGCTGGCGGAAAAAACCCCGGGTGTGTTACTGCTTACAGCAACACCTGAACAGTTAGGTGTAGAAAGCCATTTTGCCCGTTTACGTCTGCTTGATCCACAACGTTTCAGTTCACTTGATCGCTTCCTTGATGAAGAAGAGCAGTATCATCAGACTGCAAAAATTGCTGAAGTGCTGATGTCAGACCTGCCTTTGGAAGAAGGGCATTTAAAAGCGATTGAAGGTTTATTGGGTCATAGCATTCAGGATGAGCCGGAACAGCGTTTCCGTGCTATTCACGAATTATTAGACCGTCATGGTACTGGCCGTATCTTATTCCGTAATACCCGTGAAGCGATTCAGGGTTTCCCGGGTCGTGACTGTCAACCAGCACCTTTACCAGCACCTGCAAACTGGTCAAAAGACGGTAAGCTACGTGAACAGATGTGGCCGGAAGAAGCTCAGCTGGATGGCGCATGGATGGAACATGATCCACGCGTGATGTGGCTGATGGAAAAGCTGCGTACTGATCTTAAACACAAAAAAGTGTTGCTGATTGCACGTAGTGGTCCTGTAGTGGAAGCACTGGAAAATGTGCTGCGTTTACATGCTGGTATCCGTACTGCCATGTTCCATGAAGGTATGAGCCTGCTTGAGCGTGACCAGGCAGCGGCTTATTTCGCTGAAGAGTCTTATGGGGCACAAATTCTATTGTGTTCTGAAATCGGTTCAGAAGGGCGTAACTTCCAGTTTGCCTCTGACCTGATCTTATTTGATTTGCCTGCGAACCCGGATGTGCTTGAACAGCGTATTGGTCGTCTGGACCGTATTGGTCAGGAAAACCGGATTCAGATTCATGTGCCTTATCTGGTTGGTACAGCGCAAGAGCGTATGTTCCGCTGGTACAACGAAGGCTTAAATATTTTCAGTAATATTTCCCCGACGGCACAAACACTGCAAGAAAACTTTATTGTGAAATTAAAAGACTGTTTACTGGCAGATTTAGGCCAGCAGTTTGAAGATTTGCTGGAAGAAGTTAGTGTTCAGCGTGAAGCGCTGGAAGCTGAATTGCAGGAAGGCCGTGACCGTCTGCTGGAATACAACTCTTGCCGTCCAATCGTGGCACAGGAAATTGTGCAGGCGCTTGAAGATTATGATGACAACACTACTTTGCCGATGTTTATGAAACGCTTCATGGCGTCGACCAATATCGATTTTGATGAGCAAAGTAACGGTACGGTGATCATCAAGCCGACCGATCAAATGCAGGTACAAGGCTTGTCTTTAGATGAAGAAGGCATGACTGCGACTTTCTATCGTGATCAGGCGCAAGTTCGTGAAGATGCCCAGTATTTAACCCTTGAGCATCCATTCACTGAAAGTGTGATGGAAATGATCAATACTCAATCTTTTGGTAGTACCAACGTTGCGGTATTAAAATCAGCAGCCTTGCCACAGGGTTCGGTATTGATGGAAGTCTGGTTCAAGGTGGATGTGGTTGCACCGAAGGCATTGAACCTGCCATCCAGCTTGCCACAACAGTTGATTCGTGTATTGCTTAGTGAAAAAGGTCAGGACCTGTCTGAAAAGATTGCACCAGAAATCCTGAAACCTTATTTGCATCACCTAGATGGCAATAGCTGCCGTCAAGTGGTGAAAGCACGCCGTGAAGTGATTGAGCAGCGTTATGCACAAGCCTTGGATATTGCCAAATCTGCATTGCCAAACTTCAAGCAGCAGGCAAAAGAAGTTTATGGCAATAAATGGCAATATGAAATTGACCGTTTAACTTACCTGAAGCAATTCAACCCAAGTATCCGTGAAGATGAAATTTCACGCTTACAGAAATTCCAGAAAGAAGGCTTGAGCTTGTTGGATGGCTTATCTGTCATACCGGAAGCCATTCAGGTGATGGTTGTGGTTAAACCATAATTTGGAATTGAAACAAAAAGCACCTGCGGGTGCTTTTTGTTTTTAAGATGAAGGAGTTCTGACTCATCTAGCTTAAAATTCAACTCATGCTAAAATAAGAAAATAATTTTTATAAAGTACAAGAAGAATAACAATGGCTCAGTCTTTAATAACCCTCGGTTCTACCACCTCGCACGGCGGTATAGTTTCGGAATGCGATTCTTCTTTTATCATAAATGGAGTGGCTGTGCATTTGCATGGCATGAAGCATTATTGTCCGAAATGCCAAACTGTTGTGTCCGCGATTGCTGCTGAACAGTCAACTACTGTGAAAGGACGTGGGGTGGTGATTGCAGGTGATAAGACAACTTGTGGAGCGACTTTTTTAGGTAGTCAGTTTCTGGTGGTTTCGCGAAAATAAACAGCAGCAGTCAAATCATTTGGTGTACAGAATTCTGTAATTAAGCCTTCTGACTTGCAAGTCAGGGAGTTAAGCATTTAGTGATTTCATCCAAGCCTGCTTTTGCTTAAGCTATCGCACTACTACGGGAACAATTTTAACAAGAGCAGCTTGTATGGCAGATGAATTATTTAGAAAAAATGCGATTCATTTTACTCATGCCAATGGTATTCCTTCTGCCAGCTATCAAAAGTTTTTTCGCTCTTTTGAAGAAGAATTTGATATTAAAGCTATTCCAGTGATTGGAATGAGTCCGGAACATCCAGTCACTTATACATGGACACATCTGGTGGATCAGGTGATTGTAGATATTGAACAGCAATTTCCACATCAGCAGGTGATAGGACTGGGGCATTCATTTGGCTCTCTGGTCACATTAATGGCAGCGTATAAACGCCCTGATTTGTTTTCACAACTGGTGATCATGGATCCACCTTTTGTGATTGGGCCTAAGTCTGCCATTTTTGAAGTTATGCAAAAGCTGAAATTAAAAGCAGTCGATAAAATTACTCCTGCAGCTATGACTTTGAAGCGCAACGATCACTGGCCTGACCATGAAACGGCATATGCATCTTTGCGAAATAATCGCCTGTTCAAGAGTTTTGATATGCAGTGTTTTGATGATTATTTTGCTCATGCTATTACAGCAGATCAAAGCAGAGGAGGCGTGACCTTAACTATTCCTAAAGCCATTGAAGCAGAAATTTTCAGAACCGTTCCAGCCTGGTGGTGGCGTACACCACGTCAAGCACCGAAAATGCCTGTACATTTAATTACGGCAGAACAGAGTCACTTTTATAAACAGGGCTTGCCGCAAGGAATGAAAAAAATCTATGGAATTGAGTTTAGTGTGGTTGAAGGCGGACATATGTTTCCTTTAGAGCAACCTGAAAGCATATCCCAATCGGTGAAAAAAATTATTTCAGCACAGCAAAATATTGAATGCATAGTGAAGAATCCATATGTGTATTCTTCACGAACAATAAAATTCTCTGTACACGACAAATTTCATAGGATCCTTGTCCTATCAGGCTTTTTCTTTCTTAAAATTGCTAGCACTTTCTTAAATTCTTCTTTTTTTCCAAAACCAATCAAACGTAGAATAGCCATTTGAA
>NZ_VPCP01000102.1:0-8724 GCF_013418145.1 Acinetobacter sp. YH12201
TCGCAAGAGATGCGATGGATGTCTGATTATTTGTAGTCATAAATTTAAGTCCCCACTTGTTTCTAAGTGGGGACTAAATTAAGGCTTATAGGATGAATTCAGAAGGTGTGTTCAGCGGACGCTTACATTTAATCAGCGATGAAGCATATTCCATAAAAAAGGTCAGCCGAAGCTGACCCAAGAGGAATCATGGATAGGATGATTTCACATTACAGGCTTTGCACCTGAGCTAAAGCGCTGGCAATTGCCTGATCTTTTGACTCTGCACCCATATTGACGCCTTCTGCACGAATAATTTCGACATCGTTCACACCGGTGAAATTAAATACAGTTTTCAAAAAACCTTCCTGAAAATCTGCCGGGCTATTTTCACCATACACGCCGCCACGACTGCTGGCGATATAGGCTTTTTTCTCGCCAGCCAAACCAACAGGACCATTTTCAGTATATTTAAAGGTTTTACCGGCCACACTGATCCGGTCAATCCAGGCTTTTAGCGTAGACGGCAAGCCAAAGTTATACATTGCTGCACCCACCACAACCACGTCGGCATCCAGATATTGCTGAATAATTTTTTCGCCTAAGGCTGCCTGTTCAGCATCTTGCCCCATCAAAATTTCAGCGGTTAAATGTGGAATGGGCTGTTGTGCCAAATCCAGATATTCTACGGTCGCATCTGCATGCTTGGCTTGCAACTGAGTGACAATCGCCTGACTCAATTGGCGTGAAACAGAAGCATCACCTAAAATACTGGAATCGATATGTAAAACTTTCATGGCTGTTACCTTCATCTTTATTTATTCAATGTAGGCATTTTAATCGACCACTAAAAATAGAATAATACATTTATATACAACACAACGTTCCATATTTAATACAACAATAATTCAGCTAAAAGTACTTTTTAGACCAAAAAGTACAAAAAACAACCATTACCATTACTAAAAAAACGTGCTATGTTGTGAATTATTAAAAATAAATCTACTTATTTCACATTAATTTATGATTTAAACAACCAAGGATTATATCTATCGAATGAAGCCAATCTTTTCACCAAATCATGCCTTCTCATTCAAAGAAAAAATTGTGAAATACCTGTTAGAAGATGGGGGTGTAATGAACTGGAGTGTCCTGAATAAATGCATTTTGATGCTGATTTTAGGAAGTTCAGTGCATATGATCTGGATTATCTGGAAAGTTTTTGTGCTTTTATCTCCTGAAGTCTGGCCTTGGGTAAATTTACCCTTGCTCAAACTACAGCTGGAAATGAATATCCTGATTTTAACGGTCTTTATTGCGCTGATTTACCCATGTTCAGCATGGCGTAAAAAAGCCTGGGTACAGCAATGCCTACCCTATGTATCCGTGGGGATTTTGGTCATGTCTTTATGTCGTGATGGTTATGTGATCGGCGTACTCAGTCCGGCCACCATGATCACTTACATGTCTCTGCTCACGGTGGGCCTGGTGCTGTTTAAGCGTAAAATCGTTTATTGCGCGCTCATCCCGGCCACATTATTTTTACTGGTTTGCGGGTATTTAGGCTTGCAAGGTCAAATCAGCTACGGTCCGTTGTTTAATCTTCACACCCAACCCTATCAGAATATGTTTTGGGTGCTGACAATGATGTATTTCATTGTGCCAATTCTTATTACTTGTTTGATTTTATTTGAAATTTTACTTAGCCAGTGGCGGCATCGAGAAAAACTGATTCAGCATTTAAGTCAGGTTGACCCACTGACCAATACTCTTAACCGGCGCAGCATCAACAATTGTCTGGAAAAACTGGAACGCAAGCCCAATGAATCTTATGCACTGGTGTTAATTGATCTGGATCATTTCAAGCGCATTAATGACCAATACGGGCATGATAAAGGCGATGAAACCCTGATTCAGGTCAGTCAAGCACTCTCCCAAATCATTCGAGATAGGGATATGTTGGGCCGTTTTGGCGGAGAAGAATTTCTTCTGATTTTAAATCATTCTTCTTTGCAACAGGCACAAATTATTGCTGAACGGTGTCGTCAGGCCATTCAACAGCTTCATTTATGCAGTGATTCGGGAGAAACTATTCCGATCACCGCAAGTTTTGGCATTGCGCTATCCAGTCCCTCACTCAATTCGCAACAATTGCTCAGCCAGGCAGACAAGGCACTGTATGCAGCCAAAGGCTGCGGACGCAATCAGGTCAAGTGTTATCAGGCAGAGTTGTTTACTGAGCCCAAGCCCTGCTAAAGTGGCTGCTGTTGATACGACTCTAAATAATTCACCCAAGCTTGTTCTTGCAACGCGCCTTCCATCCACAGTTTCATGGCCGGATGTTGCAGCATGGTGTGCATATACTGCTGTGTCGACTCACTGACCGGTAAGGCATAGGTCATAAGCCGCGTCACCACCGGGGCATAAAATGCATCGGCAATTGAAAATTCACCACATAAAAAACCGTTCACCTCTGGACGTTCTGACCAGATCTGTTCGATCCGTGCCACATCTTGCCTAAGCTCGGCATTGTCCTGCCATAAACGCTTACCCACATCGGCTAAATGGGCCCGGATATTCATGCCGCAGGCATTGCGCAAACCGGGAAATCCGCTATGCATTTCCGCCACAATACAACGTGCATGTGCACGCTGCTTGACATCTTGTGGCCACAAATGCTGATTGGGGTTCCGTTCGGCCAGATATTCACAAATCGCCAGCGAATCCCACAGCATCAAGTCATGATCGATCAATACCGGGACTTTCCCATTGGGGTTAATGGCCAATACATCCTGCTTGAATGTGCCCGTGTTGCGTTCTGCGGGAAACCGAATCATGAATTCCTGAAAAGGCAACTGAAAAGCCTGTAACACCAGCCACGGGCGCATTGACCAGCTGGAATAATTTTTATTGGCTATATAGAGCTGATACATCACATTATGGTCCTATATGCTGTTGAAACAAATCGAGCTGTTTCAGTAATTCAGCCTCGCTAAAAGCACCGGTTAGACGTAAACCACGAATTTCCTGCTGCTTAGCATCCAAGAATAAATAGGTGGGCGGCCCTAAAATATCCCATTGATTCAATAAAGCCTGATGCGTTGCATCATAGTTACTCAAATCCAGTTTAATCAGAAAATACGGCGCAAGTGCTTGTTGGACTTGAGCCGATTTTAGCACCTGATGTTCAATGGGCTGACAGGCCACACACCAGTCTGCATACACATCAATAATAATCGGCTGATTGGAGGGCACACTACTTAAGAGCTGTTGAAATTCATTCGCTGTTTTTGCCACATGCCAAGTGGCCTGGGTCGTGCTTTGCCCGATAAAAAACCGCTGGCTGTGTTGATATTGAGTATAAGCCAGATAAGGCATCACCACGAGTAATACCAGTACATATAAAGCCCTCAGCGGGGTCTGTTGCCGAATGCGAAAAAGGATATACGCAATAAAAGCAATGCCTAAACCTAAGCCTGCCCATTGCAGCCAGGCCTCAGAAATAAGCGGACGAATAAAATATAGGGCCAAGGCTAGCATGATAAAGGCAAACAGCACCTTAATCTGGTGCATCCACAACCCTGCTTTAGGCAACACCCTGGAACCCAGTACACTGGCCAGAAGCAAGGGCGTTCCCATGCCAAAACCCAAGGTGAACAGCAAGAGTGCTCCCTGCCACTGGCTTTGGTTCTGGGAAATAAATAACAGTGCCCCGGCTAGAGGTGCGGTCATGCAGGGTCCAACCAGCAGTGCCGAGATCATCCCCATGACACCTGCCCCAATCAGGCTGCCACCTTTTTGTAGCGACTGGGCCTGATCGAGGCGGTTGACCAAAGCTTGGGGCAATTTAATTTCAAATAAACCGAATAAATTTAGTGCAAATAAAACAAATAACGCACTAAAAGCAATCAGGGTGGAAGGCTGCTGTAACCAGCGCTGAAAATTCAAACCAGCAGATGAAGCAATTAAGCCTAAAACCGCATAGACCATGGCCATACTGCAGACAAACACCAGAGCAATCATCCAGGCTTTCAGCCCTTTACTGTCGCGGACAATCAGCGAAGTTAAAATCGGCAGCATCGGTAATGAACATGGCGTAAAGGCCAACAAGATGCCTAAACCGAAAAACAGCAATAAGCCATACAGCAAAGAGCTTTCAGCCAGTGTTTCCGACCACATTTGATCTTTTGCAGTATCGAGTATGACGGGCTTTGCTGTCGGTTGAATGCTATTCTGTTCAGCACTCAAAGTGTTTTGACCAGTTACAGAACTGTTTGAAGATGTTGAAAGATCCAGCAGACGCTTGCTTGCTCTGGCCTGATTTTGTAACAGCACCAAACCGTCAATATCGGTCTGAAACTCAATGGTTTGCGGTGGATAGCAAATCCGGTCCTGGGCACAGCCCTGCCACGTCACCTGATAGGTTTTTGAGGCTTCGGTGGGAACCGTGAATTGGACCTTGTGAAAATAGACCTGGGTATGGCCATAATTTTCATCATGCAAATCGGTTGCTGGCGGCAATTTTAAAGCCAGCTTTTGCGTCCCTTGCCGGACTTCAAATTTATGCTGATATAAATAATAGCGATCTGGAATCGTCCAGTTGAGTTGGGCTTCATGTGTGCTACTGGATTCAACACTAAAAGAAAAAGCATCCTCGGGTGCAAGCAATTGCTCTTGCGCCTGCAGTGTCATGGAGCACAATACAATCACACTACCGATCAATCCGCATATAGCGAACCGAAACCACAAACTCATGTCTTGAAGATGCTTTTTCATATCAGTTTATTTTTTTTAATTAAAATAGGAATGCAACACCCAAACCTGATTGATAGCTTTTATCTCGACCATTTAAGTCCACACCAATACTGGCATCCATTTGCACACGCTCATTCAGTGCATAAATGAGTCCTGAACCCAGTGCATATTCATAGTCTTGACTTTCAGCTTTACGATAGACCAGTTCAGAAAAACCGGACAATTTATCGGTAATTTTATATTCAATGTTCGGGATTGCAGTCACAGCCCAATTGCTGTTTTGTGCTTCATAACGCATGGTGATGGAAGTACGAATTACATCACTATAATTATACGCCACAGCCGAAGTCAGACTGTAGATATCATCTTGATTGCTAAACGCATCATTGCCGGTCGCAAGAATCGCTTCAGCTAAAATGGCCATAGAAAGCTTTTCATCATCCAGATTAATAGCCTTTTTCACCCCAATGCTGACATCGCCCAAACCGTCTTCTTCAACAGACTGACCCGCTGCTTTGGTTTTTGACCAGGATGGACCTTGCCAGCCCAACTGCAATTCAAGATCTTGAGCTAAACCGGTACGTAACAACATGTCGGCATTTAAAGTGGTGTTTTTAACTTTAATTCCGGTTTCATCTCTACTTTCTGAATAGCTGAGGCTAGGTAAGCCTTGTTCCCATGCCAGCTGACCGACGGGCGTAATGCCAGTGCCGATTCCCGCACCTGGACGGTCAAAAGAAAAATCGGCAGCCATCGCATTGATACTGAAACCCGCTGCAAAAATGAAACTTACTGTTTTTACGACTGACATGGTTGTCTCACTAATTATGTTAATTCTTTAGTCATTTTAGCCCCATAACTACGGAGCAACTCTAAAGTTTGCTTTTCTTCGGCCAATGCTTCTGACCAGTTGATTTCGTCAAAGTCACAATCAAAGAATAAATCACTAATCGAGGATAATATGGTCTGACCATCTTCATCTTTGGTATTAGGATCTACTTTTTCATCCAGTAAACGTTGCACTGCAGGCACGCAGGCGGAGCTGGCAGCATCCCATAATGGACCATACAGTTCTTCGGCATCCCATAAATGTAAATTGACTTTGGCTTGAATAAGCGCCTCTAAAATTTCAAGATGAACTGCCAGATTCTGCTGTTTTTCTTGTTCAGATAAAGGTGAACCGGCTTCATAAGCTTCGCAAATATGCTCCCACCATTTGAACAAACCATCGGACCAGACAGAAATGGCCGGACCTTTTTCCAGATCAATAAAATTCGGATCGAGACCTTCTGCCAAAAGACGTTGTACCTGAGCAAGATCCAGCTCTTCTATTGCCTGTACAAAGACTTGTTGTTGTGCTGTTAACATGGAGAAAATACTCTTCAATCATTTTTTAACTATTATGCCGAATAAACTGTCATTTGTTTTAGCTAAATGTATAAGGAGTATATTTTTTATTTCTGTTGCCCTGTCCCAAATAGCGTATTAAAACGCCCATAAAAAAAGCTCCGAAGAGCTTTTTTCTTTAAGCAAGATGTTGCTTAATCATTTACATCGTCCACATCACTGGCTTCTGCAGTTTCAGCAAGTACCGGCACTGCGGCACGAGGGTCATCTATTTTCTCAAATAGATGTTCCAAACTGCGTTTTAAGCGGTCAATGGCTCCATGTATGGCAGTATCGATATTATGACCATGATGGTTCACCACTACCGGTTTCAAACCTGCCGGGCGTGCTTCGATCATGCAGTGAATATCATCTGCACCACCTTTTGGACCATTTTCATCGCTAAAATGAACCGAGAAATGGGTAATACGTTCGCTATAACGTTGGAATTCAGCATTCAGTTCTGCACGAACATAAGTAATTAAACGATCACTATTTTGGATGTTTTTATCGGTACGAATTTCAATGTTCATATAATTTCATCCTCTTTATTCATCAAATCTTTTTTTGTGCAAAACTTCTTATCTTGGCACGTTTCACCTTGCTGTTAACAACAGCGCTGAGCATCTTCAACCTAGTTTGGAACGAGTTCCTCCACATTGAATGATGAACACTTTTAACTCTGCAGATTCGTGTCCTTATGCTTTGAATATAAGGGTCTAGGTGAAGCTTATGCAAGTAGTATTTTGATATTTTTTTTAAATACCCTATAACGTATAAGGAATTTGACTTTCCCTCTAAATAATTTGATAAATATCATATTATTTCTTTGCGGATAAAATGCCTTCTTCAAACTGCTTTACTTTTTTTATCAACATGTATTTTTAGGTATCAAAGCGGTGTCTTGATTTTAATCAGGAGTACGCTGAGAAAAGCAGACTATTTTTTTAACCATTGATCAATTTTGGCTTTATTTTTGCTAAAGAATCTGTATGCTTTGCTTGCTTCTCGGGGGAGATATTTTTAATGAAACTTACACAATTTTTTGCTACATGTGCATTGGCTTCAACAGCTGCACTTACACAGGCTTCGCCAGTGGTATGGCAAGACTTCAGCGTAACTGGTCTTTATGGTGATCACTATAAAGTGGGTACTGAAGACCGTACGACCGTGACTGCAGAATATGCAGCTAAACTTAAATACTCGGATGTATTTTTCTTTGTTGACCATCAATTGGATGGCAATGATGAACAAAATACATATTTCGAGTTAGCGCCACGTTTAAGCTTAGGCGAAGTATCTGGAAAAGATCTTTCTTTTGGTCCAATTAAAGATGTCCTTATTGCGACAACTTGGGAACACAATGCCGGATACGATCAAAACCAAGAGTTTAATAACTTCCTGTACGGTATTGGTTTCGCTTTAGATATTCCATACACACAGTATGCCAATGTGAACTTCTATAAAGTAGATAACGATTCGAAATCAGCTTTCACTAAAGATGATTATCAAATGACGATCACTTATGCAGTTCCGTTTAAATTGGGTTCTGAAGATTTCCTGGTAGATGCCTTCCTGGATTGGTCAACAGCTGAAAAAGGCGCTCAAGCAAGCGAATTGAACTGGACCAGCCAGTACAAATGGAATGTAGGTAAACACATTTCACCTAAAACCAAATTATATGTGGGTATCGAACACTCAGTTTGGAACAACAAATTTGGTATTCAAGGCGTTGATCAAAACGACGTCAGTGCTTTGGTTAAATATCACTTCTAAGCACCACGTTTTGAACGTTAAAAAAGCAAGGCTTCTGTCTTGCTTTTTTTATTGCTGAAAATCAAGTTTATTTCTAAAATCCAGGGTCTATTGATTCGTTCGGCAAATACTCATGGGATTTCTGATCCGCCCTGCTCAACCACAAGACCTAGAACATATCCTGAAAATTTATAATGCTGAAATTTTAAATGGTACTGCGACCTGGAATAGCACACCAAAGTCTATTGAGGATTTTCAGAACTGGTTTAAAAGCCTTACTGAACAACTATTTCCTTTGTTTGTCGCTGAACATTCAGAGACTAAACACATCGCCGGCTATGCCGATTATTCTTCTTTCCGCCAAATTAGCGGGTTTAAACATACAGTGGAACATTCGGTCTTTATTCATCCGGACTTTATCGGACAGGGTTTGGGTAAAGCCTTAATGCTGAAACTGATTGAATATGCACGGCAAAATTATATTCATGTGATGGTTGCTGCGATTGATCATGAAAATCAGGCATCAATTGTGTTACATGAAAAATTAGGTTTTAAGCAGATAGGTTATATGCCTGAGGTGGGGCAGAAGTTTGGTAAATGGCGTGATCTGGTGTTAATGCAACTGATATTAGATTAAATATTAAATTCTTTAATCCTTGGAAAAAGTACTTCAATTTTGTTGAGTTACTGCTAAACAAATAATGTGTATGTGTTTTAATAATATAGGACTTACGCAGTATTATTTATAGATTCTCTGTGGTAGCAGATGATTTTTATCGAGAATAAAGTCATCAATGAAGTTTTTGATCATTGGTCTAAATAATTTCTTCTGCCAACGATATACATTTT
>NZ_VPCP01000103.1:0-8652 GCF_013418145.1 Acinetobacter sp. YH12201
CATGAGAAAGCCCATATAAATGGGTAGAGTACAAGTTGCTGTAGAAGCATTTTTAATTCGTCTGATCACAGATACTTTATAAAGTATTTTAATACTTTTTTGAATCCGTCAATGCGTAAGTCCTATTTATAAAGTATTTTAATACTTTTTTGAATCCGTCAATGCGTAAGTCCTAATTAAATTAAAATCACATATGCATTTTTTAAATTTGTTTTTCATGGTGTTAGTTGATTCATCAAATAGCAGTTATATTCTTTGATTTTTTGCTTGATAAGAGGTTTTGAAATCCTCTTAGTTAAATTATAAAATTTTACTGCCGCAATTTTTCAATAAAATCGAAAGGGATTTGTGTGGGCGAAGTCTTACTTTTGAGAGGCCAAAATGAGGATATCAAACTATATTCTGAGTCCGCAAGAAAAGCCTTTATTACCCATACTCAACATTCTGAGCCAGTTTTAAGCACTGCTTTAAAATGCAGCGCAAGAGATGAGTAACGTGTGGCATCCTTGCCACACTCGTGTATCCAAAGCTTGCTTAAATTTAAGCTATGCGACACTAATAAACCTAAGCTATTTTTAAATTACTTATCCTTCGGCTCAGGCGGAGTCATGCCAAACTGCAAATATGCCATATTAGTAGCAATACGGCCACGTGCAGTACGCATGGTATAGCCTTGCTGAATCAGATATGGTTCAATCACATCTTCTAGCGTGCCTGAATCTTCCGCCATGGCAGCAGCCAAAGCCTCTACACCGGCAGGCCCACCATCAAAACGCTCAAGCAACATACTTAAGTAACGGCGGTCTAAAGTATCCAAGCCATCTTTATCGACATTTAGCATATCCAGTGCACGTTGTGCCATTTCCTGAGTCACTTCGCCTGTACCTTTGACTTGAGCATAGTCACGAACACGACGCAGCAAACGGTTGGCAATACGCGGTGTACCACGGGCACGACGCGCGATTTCTTTTGCACCATCATCCGTCATGGGAACGTCCATTAACGAGGCTGAACGTGAAACAATATGGGTCAGGTCTGCAACTGAATAGAACTCTAAACGCTGCACAATACCAAAACGGTCACGCAGTGGCGAGGTGAGCAAGCCTGCACGTGTCGTTGCTGCAACTAGGGTAAATGGCGGTAAATCCAGTTTGATTGAACGTGCGCCCGGGCCTTCACCAATCATGATATCAAGCTGATAATCTTCCATGGCTGGATACAGAATTTCTTCAATTACAGGAGAAAGACGATGAATTTCATCAATAAAGAGTACATCGCCTTCTTCTAAATTGGTCAGCATAGCAGCCAAATCACCGGCACGTTCCAGAACGGGACCAGAAGTCGATTTTAGATTACCGCCCATTTCGCGTGCGATAATATTGGCCAGTGTGGTTTTACCCAGACCGGGTGGGCCAAAAATAAGGGTATGGTCGAGTGCTTCGCCACGGCCACGGGCTGCGCCAATAAAGATTTCCATTTGCTCACGTACCACCGGTTGACCGATGTAGTCATCGAGGGAAGTGGGGCGAATGGCACGATCAAAATGATCTTCGGGTTTTTCAGAACCACTGATGAGACGGTCTTGCATATTAAGTCAGTTCTATTTTCGTGAATTCGATTATCGCGTTATGGTCATAAATACCACATTTAGTTGCACGGCCGCGAATGATGAAAGATATTCACTACTTTCGCGTAGGCGATGCCTTACTTTTGAAAGATCAAAAGTAACAAAAATCTTTTGTTGGATTGAGGATATGTCCTTATATCCCAATCCAACTTGGCGACATCCATGTCGCCTATCGCGTATCAAACTTAAGGATAGATCGGTTTATCTATTTGAATTACTTGTTCATCGACTTAAGCGCAGCACGGATAATATCACTTGCTTCGGTAAAGTCCGCTTTAACGGCATTAATCAGTTTTTGTGCTTCTAAAGGTTTATAACCTAATGACTGTAACGCTGCTTCAGCTTCTGCCACCGCAGAGTTACCACTAAACTGGATTTGCTCTACAGTAGAATTGCTTGGTGTCGTGCCAGCTGACATGGCTTTGAAGCGGTCACGAAGTTCAATCATCAAGCGTTCAGCTGTTTTCTTCCCAACGCCTGGGACTTTAACTAGTGTATTCACATCTTCATGCTCAACGGTATGAATCAGCATTTCTACACTTAAAGTAGATAAAATGCCGAGTGCCATTTTAGGTCCTACACCGTTGACTTTAAGCAGGGTACGGAAGATGGTTTTTTCTTGGGCATTCAGGAAACCATATAAAAGCTGAGCATCTTCACGAACGGCGAGATGCGTCCATAAGGTAACTTTCTGGCCTTTTTGTAATTGGCAAAATGTTGAAAGCGGGGTATCGATTTCATAGCCCACGCCATTTACATTTAATAATACTGTCGGTGCTTCTAGAGCCAACACCTCGCCAATAAGACATCCAATCATGTTTATTTATTCACTTATCTATCGTTGGTTGCATAGTAGTGAGCATTTGCACGAAAGGCAAAATGCTCAGGTATAATTTTTTAAATCTGGTGAAAATTTTAGCCAGCATATCTGCAACATTTTTACATCAAGCCGGCTTTATTGCCCTGTAACTCTTGCGACAGGTTATAGGCCTGATGGTCTGAGAATTTCGAAATAATATCCAGCACCTGCATAATATTTTCATAGTGATTACTTTGAAAATTGACACCGGCACGTTGCAGCATCGACATTAAGCGCTGTTCTTTAAAGCTCAAGGTTTTATGTGGTGTGGTCAGCGGAATAAAGGCATCCAGAATATTTTGCAGACTTTGATGGGCAATAATCTCTAAACCAGCCTTTTGCGGATGTTCAAAAATCTTGTCACGGGCTAAATTTTTGGCTCGTTCAATCCCCCATTCAATATCTTCAGAACAATATTGCAATAAACTGCCTTTGAGTTGTCCTGATAAAATTTCAAAGTGATGTTTGGTAAAAGCAGTGGTCACTTCATCCACAAGACGTTTCATCACCCGGCCGCGTAAAGCAGCAATTTTTTGCTGCCAGGTGGTTGGTATGGATAATTCTTCAGGCCTGCCATAATCTGCAATCAGGTCGAGGAAAACCGGTTCGACTTCTTCATAAGACAACATATTTAAAATAATGCCATCTTCCAGATCAATCAGGGCATAACAGATGTCATCCGCAGCTTCGAGTAAATAGGTCAGCGGATGACGGCAATACTGATATTCACCAAGCTGAATTAAACCGAGCTGCTCTGCAATTTGCTTGAGAGTCTCTTTTTCAGACTGGTAACAGCCAAATTTTGCCCGCTGATTGGCAGGGCGATCCCCTTGTGAGGCAATGGTTTTCGACAGCCACGGATATTTTAAATAAGCGCCTAAAGTGGCGTAAGTTAGACGCATGCCGCCATCATTGGGATGATAGTCAATTTTGGTTAGTAAACGTAAACCTTGGGCATTGCCCTCAAACTGGCGTACATCGGCCTGCTCTTCCGGGGTGAGTTTTTTTAAAAAATTGCCATGTGAAGCATCATCAAACCATTCGCGAATGGCATATTCACCGGCATGTCCAAAAGGTGGATTACCAATATCATGTGCCAGACACGCAGCCTGAATAATGGCACCGACATCGGCAGGGGAAATCCATACTGGTAGTTCATCCTTAATTTTTTCCGCTGCCAGCATGCCCAATGAACGGCCAATACATGATACTTCGAGCGAATGGGTTAAACGGGTGTGAATACCATCGTGCTGGGTCAGGGGGTGGACTTGGGTTTTACGGTTGAGCTGGCGGAAACTTTGCGAAAAGATAATGCGGTCATAATCTTTGTGAAATGGGCTACGTGCCTGTTCTGAACTTTGTTTTTTGCTACCAATACGAACTGTCGAAAGCAGTTCCAACCAACGCATTTGTTCCATTTATCGTTATTCAATGAAGAGCTGAATTCATCATGCCAAAAAAAAGTCCAAGCGACTAGAGTAGGGCGACATGATTTGTCTTTCTGATAATGCACTGAGCTGGGTACTAGTGTTTGAGCTCAATCATTTACTCAAGAGATCTCTTTCATGAATCCAATACCTGCTAAAATCTATTTTTTCTTTTGACTTTACGAACAGCTTATAGTTATTGAAAAATGATTTATGAAAGAACGCTAAGACATCAAGAATGAAAAGATGCAGAATTATGTAACACTGGCTAAAAGATACGGAATTGAGCATAAGCTGTAATATTGAAATAATATTTAGAAACAAGATAGTGCAGGCTTAAATTTATATAAGATTCAAAATTTTTATCTGAAAAATAAAATATTCTTCCATGTTCTTGAAAGAATAGATGGCACATTCGTGAATTTCTATCTAGCTGATTTTGCCAATACACAGTAGAATATGCGCTCTCTCTAAGTCACATTGGCGGTAGGGTCCAATAGACCTGCCCGTGGAGCCAAAATCAGCATGTTTATCGTGGCCGGTGCACCAGCACACTCTTCTTTTAAGAAAACTCAACTCTTAAACCGTCTCGCGTCAATGAGTTCTGTTCAATCAATTGAAAGTCAATGGATTTATCTGTTTGATCAAGCGCTCAACGAACAGCAGCATCAATCTGCATTACAATTATTAAATGATGGTGCTTCTTTTGAAGTTCGTCAGGCAGCAAGTGATGAAATTCAGATTCTTGTAACGCCACGTCTAGGCACGATTTCTCCGTGGTCTTCTAAAGCGACTGATATTTTTGCCAACTGTAATACCCCGATACACCGCCTTGAACGCGGTGTTTTGTTTACTTTAAAAGGTATTTCTGAAGTATCCAATGAAGTTAAACAGGTTTTACATGACCGTATGACTGAAAGCGTGTTCAATCATATTGATGACGCTGCAGCTTTATTTGTTGAAACTGCACCAAAACCTTTAAATAGCATTGATATTTTAGGTCAGGGTAAACAAGCACTGGTTAAAGCCAACTCTGAATTTGGTTTTGCCTTGTCAGATGAAGAAATTGATTATTTAACCGCAGCATTTAACAAGCTGGGTCGTAACCCGCACGACATCGAATTGATGATGTTTGCTCAAGCCAACTCTGAGCATTGCCGTCATAAAATCTTCGGTTCAGAATGGACAATTGATGGTGAAAAACAGCCATTATCATTGTTCCAAATGATCAAGAATACTTATAAAGAATCTCCAACAGACGTATTGTCCGCTTATAAAGATAATGCTTCTGTCATCGTGGGCTTTGATACACAGCGTTTCTATCCTAAAAAAGATAATGAAACAGGTCACCACGTTTATAAATACAAGAGCCAAGCTGCTCACATCCTCATGAAAGTGGAAACCCACAACCATCCAACAGCGATTGCACCATTTGCTGGTGCTGCGACTGGTTCGGGCGGTGAAATCCGTGATGAGGGTGCAACTGGTCGTGGTGGTAAACCAAAAGCTGGCTTAACCGGTTTCACGGTGTCTAACCTGAACATTCCGGGTTTTGAACAACCTTGGGAAGAAAATTACGGTAAACCATCACGTATGGCATCTCCACTTCAAATCATGATTGAAGGCCCATTGGGCGGTGCTGCGTTTAACAACGAATTTGGTCGTCCTGCCTTAAATGGTTACTTCCGTACTTTCGAACAAAACGTCAATGGTGAAGTGAAAGGTTTCCACAAACCAATCATGATCGCTGGTGGTTACGGTAACATCCGTCCTGACCATGTGGAAAAAGATGCCATCCAGCCGGGCGATTTGTTAATCGTGCTTGGCGGTCCTGCAATGCTGATTGGCCTTGGTGGCGGTGCAGCATCTTCTGTAGATAGCGGTAAATTGGGTGAAAACCTGGATTTCGCTTCGGTACAACGTGAAAACCCGGAAATGGAACGCCGTTGCCAAGAAGTGATTGATGCTTGCTGGCGCATGGAAGATTTCAACCCGATCGTGTCTGTACATGATGTCGGTGCGGGCGGTATCTCAAATGCCATGCCTGAGCTTGTGAATGATCACGAATTAGGTGCAGTGCTTGACCTTCGTAAGATTCCTTCATTAGAGCCAGGTATGTCTCCAATGGAAATCTGGTCGAACGAAGCACAAGAACGTTATGTTTTAGCGATTCGTCCAAGTTCTTTAAGCCTGTTTGAATCATTGTGTGCACGTGAGCGTTGTCCGTTTGCGGTGTTGGGTGAAGCGACTGAAGCACGTCACTTAACTGTTGAAGATCCATTGTTTGAAAATAAAGCCGTGGATATGCCAATGCAGGTGATGCTGGGTGGGACACCACGCATGAGCCGCTCTTACGAGACGATTGAACGTAAAGGCGATGACTTTGATGCAGCTAAAGTCACTGATTTGAAAGATGCGATTTTCCGTGTTCTGAAAAACCCGACAGTTGCTTCTAAATCGTTCCTGATTACGATCGGTGACCGTTCAATTACCGGTATGGTTGCGCGTGACCAGATGGTGGGTCCTTGGCAAGTTCCTGTAGCAGATGCTGCAGTCACTACAACAAGCCTTGTCGGTTACACGGGTGAAGCGATGGCGATGGGTGAACGTCCACCAGTTGCGCTTTTAAACCCTGCTGCATCTGCACGTTTGGCTGTAGCTGAATCAATCTCGAACATCATGTCTGCAAAAATCGAGCAGATTAGCGACATTAAATTGTCTGCTAACTGGATGGCAGCAGCAGGTCAACCAGGTGAAGATCAAGCATTGTTCGAAGGTGTTAAAGCCATCGGTATGGAAATGTGTCCTGCGCTGGGTATTGCAATTCCTGTTGGTAAAGATTCATTGTCTATGCGTACCACCTGGAATGACGAAGGTGAAGACAAGTCTGTAACATCTCCAATGTCTGGCGTGATTACTGCTTTTGCACCGGTGACTGATGTACGTCAAACATTGACTCCTGAACTGAAAAATGAAGATTCAGTACTGGTACGTATCGACTTGTCTAAAGGTCAGTTCCGCCTTGGTGGTTCGATCCTGGCTCAGGTGTATAAAGCCATCGGTTCGGTAACACCTGATGTTGATAGCTTCGAAGATTTCAAAGCATTCTTTGCATTGGTACAAGATTGGAACAACCGTGGCCTGATCAAGGCTTACCATGACATCGGTGATGGTGGCTTACTCGCGACTGTTGCAGAAATGATGTTTGCTTCACGTCTGGGTGTAGCACTGGAAGATCAATCGACAGAAGCTTTATTTGCTGAAGAAATTGGTGCAGTACTTCAAATCGCAACTAGCGATTGGGAAGCATTACAGGCAGAAATCGCTGAATCTTCACTTAAAGATGCTATCTCTGTAGTAGGTAAAGTGAACAATACTGACCAATTGACTATCAATGGTTTTGTACTTGAACGTGCTGATTTGCAAGTGGCTTGGACTGAAGTATCTCATCAAATTCAACGTTTGCGTGACAACTCTGAAACTGCGGATTCTGAGTTTGCTTTAATCACTGACAAGAACCACAAAGGTATCATCGCACAGCCGACATTCGATCTGAATGAACCGGTTGAAGCACCGTTTATTAATTCACGTCGTCCCAACATGGTGATCTTGCGTGAACAGGGCGTAAACGGTCATGTGGAAATGGCTGCGGCATTCGATAAAGTCGGCTTCAACACTGTTGACGTACACATGAGCGACTTGCTTGCTGGCCGTATCAGTCTGGATGACTTTGAAGGTATTGTGGCTTGTGGTGGTTTCTCTTACGGTGACGTAATGGGCGCAGGCGGTGGCTGGGCGAAATCAGTATTGTTTAACCCTAAACTGCGTGACCAGTTCGAGAAATTCTTCCATCGTCAAGAAACCTTCTCTTTGGGTATCTGTAACGGTTGTCAAATGTTGTCGCAATTGGCTCCACTGATTCCGGGTGCGGAAAACTGGCCTCGTTTCCACCGCAACACTTCAGAAGTATTTGAAGCGCGTGCAGTCAACGTACGTGTGGAAAAATCTCACTCGATTTTGTTAGATGGTATGGAAGGTTCGATTCTTCCAATCGCGGTAGCACATGGTGAAGGTCGTGTAGTTGCCACTGAAGACAAAATTGCTGCGTTAAATGCCGGCAACCAAGTCAGCTTACGTTATGTAGACAGCTTGGGTAATCCTACACAGCAATATCCATTGAACCCGAACGGTTCACCTGAAGCGATTACTGGTGTGACATCTACTGATGGTCGTGCAACGATTATGATGCCGCATCCTGAACGTAACTTCCGTGCTGTTCAGCATTCATGGAAACCTGAAGAATGGACTGAAGATGGTGCATGGTTACGCATGTTCCGCAATGCACGTAAGTTCATTGGTTAATTCTGAAGTGTTTTGAAAAAAGCCACCTTCGGGTGGCTTTTTTATTTTGTATCTATTTTTTATTTTATTTTTATTTCTCCCGCTGGACTTGGTTTGGATTTTGCTTTTATATTTGTGTGAAAGATGATTTGTATGTTTTATGCACAATCATGATGCAATATGGAAGAAAGATGGTTCACTAAATACAAGTTCAGGATTGAATCTCTAAGCGAGGTGACACAATGCCAAAAACTGCAATCTATACAAATGTTCCTTTGTACACGACAAAAAAAGATAACTCATTGAAATAATGGCATAATACTTGTTTTCTGACGACGAATATGATGACACATTTCAATGAGTTACATCTCATCTTAAACAAATATCTAAAGTGGAAC
>NZ_VPCP01000104.1:0-8644 GCF_013418145.1 Acinetobacter sp. YH12201
GCAAGAGATGCGATGGATGTCTGATTATTTGTAGTCATAAATTTAAGTCCCCACTTGTTTCTAAGTGGGGACTAAATTAAGGCTTATAGGATGAATTCAGAAGGTGTGTTCAGCGGACGCTTACAAACCATCCGCGATAACTATAACTGGAACCATTTAGATGAAGTCAATCAAGTCCTTGGTTTGAAATCTTTATTTGCACCAGACCCGGTAGATGTCTACCGCCAGCATGCCAACCGTTTGAAACAGCAAGGCTTGTAACCACTGAAATGTCAGACATAAAAAAATGCGCCAACAGGCGCATTTTTTTTACTCGTATAAAACTTAAAATTAAGCTTTAGTTTTACGAGCTGGCAATTTTTCACGAATACGTGCAGCTTTACCAGACAATTCGCGTAGGTAGTAAAGTTTAGCACGACGAACGTCACCACGACGTTTCACTTCGATACCAGCAACGATTGGTGAGTGAGTTTGGAATACACGCTCAACACCAACACCGCTAGAAATTTTACGTACTGTGAATGCAGAGTTCAAGCCACGGTTTTTCTTAGCAATAACAACGCCTTCGAACGCTTGTAGACGTTCACGGTCGCCTTCTTTTACTTTTACTTGGACAACTACTGTGTCACCTGGTGCAAAAGCTGGGATGTCTTGTTTAAGCTGAGCATTTTCAACAGCTTGTACTAAAGGATGCTTACCGCTCATGGGGTATCTCCAATAATGTGTGGCTCAGAAGGGTCTGAATTCCACTGGATATAGAGGCTAAAGCGCATATACCCGATTATATTTCTTTTTATGCTTGACCGCTTCAATGCATAAAAAGCCTATTAACGAATACGATTAAGTATTCAAATCTCGTAGCCATTTTTTTTGCTGGCTGGTCAGCTCAACTTTTTCCACAAGCTCTGGCCTGCGTTCCAAGGTGCGTTGATAGCGCTGCAAAAACCGCCATTTTTCAATATTGGCATGATGCCCGGATTTAAGTACTTCAGGCACCTCCAAACCTTCAAAATGGTCTGGCTTGGTATATTGTGGGCAATCTAGAAGACCATCCACAAATGAGTCTTGCACGTGAGATTGTTCATCTGACATGGCACCCGGAAGTCTCCGGATAATACTGTCCAATAAAACCATCGCAGGCAGTTCACCACCCGACAAGACGTAATCTCCAATTGACCATTCCTGATCAACATAATGCTGGATCAAACGTTCATCGACCCCTTCATAACGTCCACACAGTACAATCAATCCGTCATATTGAACGAAATCTTGTACCGCAGCTTCGTTTAAGGTTTTACCTTGCGGTGACATATACACCACAGGCACGTTCACCGCTCCTGCTTCTTGCGCAAGCTCTTTGGCATGGTTGATTGCTTTTGACAGAGGTTCTGCCATCATCACCATACCCGGACCACCACCAAATGGACGTTCATCCACTCTTTTGTAGTTGCCCTCAGCATAATCGCGTGGATTAATACAAGTGACTTGTACTATTTCACGTTTTGCCGCACGCCCGCTAATACCGTAGGCTGTAATCGCTTCAAACATTTCAGGAAAAAGCGTAATGACTGCAAAAAACATCGCAGACTCCCGTATTTCCGAAAAATTGTTAGTAGTCTACGCCCCAATTGACGTAGATACGACCAGCTTCAATATCAACGCGTTGTACCACATCTTTATGCCATGGAATCATACGCTCTTCAGCATCAACGCTATCTGGTGTTGCGTGAACCACCATCACATCATTGGCACCGGTTTCAAACAGTTCATGGATTTTACCGAGATTGACTTCCTGGTCTTCTTCATTCAGACCTAACACAGTTAAGCCTTTTAAATCTGACCAGTAATACTCGTCCACACCTGCTTTCGGAAGCTGCGCTTTTGAAATCCAGACATTTGCGCCAACCAGTTCATCCGCTGCAGTACGATCACTCACACCTTTTAGCGAAACAACCAGGCCTTTGCCATGCGGTTTCCAACGTTTTACATCTACTGTTTGCCAACCTGCTTTGGTCTCAATGTACCAAGGCAGATAGTCAAAGATGTTGCTCATAGGTTCTGTATTGGAATAGACCCAGAGCCACCCATTTAATCCATAAGCTGAACGTAACTGTCCAATCTGAATACGATCTTCGGGAACATTCTGTGTTGGTGTCATGGGCAAACTACTACCTAATTTATATAAAAATTATGCAGCAGCTGCAGCTTTCTTAGCTTGAGCAGCTAAAGAAGCAACACGTTCAGAAGGTTGAGCACCTTGTGCTACCCAGTGAGCAAAACGGTCAGCATCTAAACGAAGTTTTTCTGCTTTACCTTGAGCTGTAGGGTTGAAAAAACCGATACGTTCGATGAAACGACCGTCACGTGCGTTACGGCTATCAGTCACAATGATTTGATAGAATGGACGTTTTTTAGCACCACCGCGTGCAAGACGAATAACAACCATGATAGAACCTTATAGTTTTTACGGATTATCCCTGTACCGACCATCGATACAGCTCAAACCCCTTTCATAGAGGGCAGTATTTTACGCGAAGTTTGCCCTGAATGAAAGATCTAAACGTATTTATCCGCAGGTTTGAATTTATTTCTCTGACCAAGCAGAACAAGTATCTGTTGTTAAAGGTGAATCCTTACCTTTAAACCAGCATTGGCGCCCTGACTGATCTAAACTTAAGGCACCATTCCCTTTTTGTGCAGCTGTTGAAATAGGCAAAGCTGACAGGGTATATGCTTGATTAGATGCATCAATTGCCAAATTAATATTGTATAAAGCTTGATGGCTTGGAAATGTACTATTTCCTCCAATACTCACCAATGTTGCATTTCGATAACTATGATTCATCGCCTTATAACTTTGCAAACGCTGCGCGAGTTGCATCAGCTCCGTTTGAACCTCTACACGATTGGCACGGACTTTATAACTAGTATAGGATGGCATCGCAATTGCAGCCAAAATAGCAATAACAGCCACCACAATCATGAGTTCAATCAGTGTAAATCCGCGCTCTTGATTACCAGTTTTCATTATTTGTAGTCCCACAAGTATATGTTGATACCATATCTGGAGTCCGAGTTTGACAACGTACACCTTCACTAGTCAACAATAAATCATAATTACGTGGTTGTTTTAAGGTTGTACCTGTTTTAGCACGTTCAACCCGTATCACCCAATTTAAACCACGTACAGAACTTGAATCTGCGGTTTCATTACCATCTGCGCCTGTTTGTATAGACAAAGGCTTCTTGGTGGCTAAATCCAATAAAGTAAGGGTGAATTTAGTATCTGAACCATCTACAGGAATTGCTAAAGTGCCTGTGGATGGTGCATAACCTGTATATAAGTAGGTTGCATCAAAACCTTTATAGCTGAAGTTTTTAGCTTTGAATTTTTCTAGCTCTGTCGCTATTCGCAATGCTTCCTGCTTTGCTAAAGCAAGATCTTTACGCTGAATATATGCGGCATAACTCGGAATCGCGATGGCTGCAATGATTGCGATCACAACGACCACAATCATCAGCTCAATTAGGGTAAAGCCTTTCTTGAATTGCATACTCCCCCCTTAACGCGACTCATACCAACGCATTTGCTTGAGTTTTACCTGTGTATCAAACAACTGGCATTGAGGTAAGTTTTTATTGGCAGGTAAGCTACAATCCAGTGCAGATGGCTCATCACGATTCACCACTAGACTCACCGTATTTGCATTATTTCCATAACCCTGGCCCAAACCTGTACCCAAAATACCTGCACCAAGTTTTACCCGACCTGGTTTGTTTCCAGTGCCTGAATAGAAACTACACTTCCCTGTAGGTAAACAATATTGATACAGATAAGAGTCACCCGCTACACCTGCACCACAATTTCCGCCAATACCAGTACCATCACGATCATACACATTGACGTATAGCATGCCATCTAAAGCATATAATTCATTCATGCCTTTATAACGACCTGCTTTTGCACTATCAAAATAAGCTTTCCAACCACCATTGTATATATTATCTTGCCCACGACGTGCTACACCACTATCGAAGTTAAGTTGGGTTAAGCTTTCATCTTCGGTATATAGTGTGATGCCTGTTTTATACAAGTCCTGACGTGCTACATCATTGTCATACACTACAAATACGGCATCATTAGCACTTACTGTAGTAGAGTTTAAACCAGCTAATGGCGAACTACGGTTACCCGAACTAAAGGCAACTGCAGCAAAGTAGCTCCCATCATCTTGATGAATAGAAACACTCGGCATTTCATAAAAACGAGGACTCAGACCAGAACCCTGATGCTCTGTAAACAAACGAACTACGCGTGTTGCAAATTTTGCAGTATCTGTTGCTCGGTTATTAAAGTCGACACGGAACGCCTGTCCACCCAAGTCACCAAAATACAGATGATCTGTTAAACCATCTCCATCACGGTCAATCGCATTAATTTGAGAAACAACACTATATTTTAACTGATTGTTTTGAGTAAACCGGCTGGCACCTGTTTTTTCACTATCACTCGCCCACCACAGTAAATCGCCATTGTGTGCATCAAACATATACACACCATTACCTTTGGTCGAGCTTGGGTTTGCATTAGAAGTTTCATAAACAGGGTCGTAACCACCACCGACAAACATTACAAGCTTGCGCGTATCTCCCCAATTCACATAAGCGAGAGTCGGTTTTGACCAACTTTGCCCCATTTGTTTGAGTGCAGCAGAAGCATTATCTGCATCTGGATTGATATGGAATTTCAATTCAGGCTTTTCAATGTCAGTTAAGTCTAGCGCATAGTAACTTTTGCCACCCATACGCAAACCACCATACACCCACTGCATACCTATCAGGTTCTGCGCATCTTCTTCATCGCTGGCTTTACGCCCGGAATCTTTCACCGTTAATGTTCCATCACTTTTTGAAACATATTGGGTGTGAGCTGTCCAAGGGCCGTCTACGCCATAAAATAAGTTGTTCTTACCTGAGCCTGTATATTTGCCACTACCTATAAATGCATTTTTTTGATTTTTCATCATCTCATGCGGTACAAAAGCAAATACTTCTTCACCTTCATCATCCACCACATGTAACGCGCCCTGCGTAGAACCAAACATCAGATAATCTTTACGGCCCGTTGTAGTCAACTTACCATCTGCAACCGTAATTTTTCCTTCTTGGGTCAGCATGATTGGCGTAGAGTGCATCACACTTCCAAGCTCTCGGTACTCAGCTTTACTGGTTAAATCAGCTAAACTCGCAATGTTCTCTGTAATACCTACATCATAACCTAGGAAATTTAACCAATAGTTTTTATCGGCATCATACTTGAATTTGGCAATATCCTCATTGTCTGCAAACAAAGTCATTAAATTCACTTGCGCTAAACTGCTTCCTGAGTCTGCGGTATGATCTTCTTTAATGATTCGATTAGTAAACACTTTACGCTTAGAGCTAAGATCGCCATTTGCAGCAGTAAGTGTTCCAAGTGCCAATTGACCTTTAACACCATTGGTCCATAAACCTACGGCATCTTTATTGAGTGCGCCTGTACTTAAAATTAAACGTTGTAAGTTTTTATCCACCAATTCGCCATTTCTTAAATTATATTTATTTAAATTCCCAGCCCAAAGCTGGGTATTCTCCTGAGGTTTTGGTTCAAATGCCGCATAATAACCGTATGGCTGCAACTGAACTGGATTTAAGCTGTCTACTGGAATAGTTGGACTACCTGTTGCAATAGGTTCAAAGTCTGCCCCAGCTTTGTCTACAAAATCAAGAATACTGTTTTTAATATCTTCTGAATTTTCAGCATAGTAGAATCCACCATCACCATATTCTGCACTACCCCACAAACAGGCATTTTTTGAATCTTGATTTGGTGCACTGTTACAATCATAAGCACCATTCGCATTTTTAGGAATGCCTGCAAAAGATGAACCAAAACCAACTACCGCTGTTTTGATATTCATATCTGCAGGGTTCTTCTGAGTGTTGGATAATAACGTACGATTACGCAATTTTTTCGCGTAGGCACCTATATATTCCCAACCACCAGTTTCACCCGCAAACAGGTTCGATTTTAGCGGTACAGGCGTGAGACCCATTGGTGTGCCCGAAAACGCATAAGCACCATTGGATAATGAGTGATTCATAATCGTACGTGCCATAGTGTCTTTAGTCGAGTTTGGCGCACCGTCTGTTAAAAAATAAATCCCGTTACCATCACAACTTTCAGTACTTCCACCCGCTGCATAAAGATTGCCTTTTTTTGCCCCATCAACAGAATAAATAAAACCACCAGCATTATCAATTGGTTGGATCACTGTTTCTGTTGTGATTATATCCCCCCAAGGGCGAGCTACAGCATACTCTTTTTGTTCACATCGCGTTTTGCTCCCACTTCCTGTCATATAAGTCCGATTATTATTCATATTATATGTTTCATAATGCATTTGACCCTGTGGGTTTCGTGCATTTGGAATAGGGTTCTCCCCCATTACAGGGGATAAACATTTGTTTTGTTGTCTTTCCTCCGGCGAAGCAGGTCTCCACCAATTACCGCTTTGAACACATAATGACGTCCAGCTTGACAACACATTAAATCCACTTGGACAGTTTTGAAATCCTTGCGTTGTCACTTGTCGCGTTACTGTTCCACTTTTAATAGAAAATGGACTGGTACGATATGACACGATACCAATTGTTCCACCAGCATAACCTGTCCACACTGTACCAACAATCGGCTCAATATCCATCGGCTCATTATTGACTTTCATCCAACCACCATAACGCCAGCCTTCGGGCATCTTGGAAAACACTTCCCATGCAGAGTCCATTGAACCTACTTCATTTTTAAATGCCGCCTGACTCGTGATTTGTCTCCAGCCATTAGGACTTGTAGAGTCGGGTTTAAATACACCACCATTTATCGTTCCTGTAGTAACTGTTCTATTGTTCCCATCATACTCAGGCCAATTATTGATACATTGCTGTACTGTTGCCCCCAAAGCATTCGTGGTTGTAGTCCCGACCTCTACACAAATAAAATAAGCTTGGGCTGAGCCATTCTGCATGGCCATATAACCATCGTAAATGGTATTGACCTGCCCACTATTTGTACCCGTGCCACCTGTGGTGGTTCCCATCATATAAGCACCTGCTTCTGCATAAGCATGTACGGTTGGGGTACCACTTGCAGCCTTAGTGACATTTGGGTAACTATTACTGGATAACTTTAAATTTGGATTAGATGTGCCATCTTCATTTGTCGTGGTATCGAGTGATTTAATATTCGCGATTTCTTGAGCAATTTTAATCCGCTGTGCATCATTTAATGGTGCATTAGGTACTAAAATACGCCCAGAGTGACCATCGGTTAAACGATTGGTCGCAGTACCAATGGTTAGTTCAGTCTTAGATGAGAATTGCCCCAAACCCATTAACACATTTGGTCCCAATTCGTTACTGACCAATAAAGGTATAATTGCATCTTTTAAACGAGAAAGACGATCAAACTCCTGTACCCATTGACCATTAATTTGCTTGCGGCAGCCACGCATATAATAATCAACTGAAGTTCCACCAATATTCACAGTCTTTTTGATCGCTGTTCTGTTTGTGGCAGGGTCTTTTAAATTATATGCCCACTGATAAATATTATAGGTTGATCCACGGGTATTGTTATACTCTGGTACAGCAACTCGATCACACAAAGGTACAGTGACGTCCCCTGGACTACCATAGGCATTGTTTTTTGGTAACACCAAAGAACTAATACCCATACTACCAGAAGTATCCAACATTAAAAGAATGTTGGTTTTACCTTTGGTTGCGTCCTTATAAATTTCAATATCACTCGCAACCGAAGTTTGAATACTTCCACACACTGCCCATGTCATCATCATTGACACAGTGGCAGAAAGAACTTTTTTATTAAACTGTTTCATTTGTTAATCCTCACTGATGCTGTTCAACTACGACACAAGCTTTGGCTGACCACCTACCACATAGTCTGCGCGTTGTGTGTTATAGGGAATATTTAAATCTTCAAAACAGCGTGATACGTTTGCAGCACGCTCTCTAAAGCAACCTTCAATTTCTGCTTTACTTGCACTAGAAAAACTTGGCAAGACTGAAATCACGGTTACGCTAATACTGTTCGACACCACAGGTAAGCTGCTTGAGCCAATACTGGTGTTTTGAGCTACGTGTGCAAATGGCACCACATTGTCTATATTTTTCTTTAAATAGACTTGCGCCAATACCGCTGAACGCCCTGTCGCAAACTGATTGGCTTTACAATAACCTGTTACCCCAATTTTGGTTTTTGAACCTGTACGGGAAATTGCACTGGCTTGACTCATAGAAAAAAATGTACTTTGCGATGCACGGTAGCAAAACACCAACTCATCTTCTGCATTAGCAGCGGAGTTAAAATAGCTATACATACCATCTCGTGCCAATTGACGCTCAACCTGATTTGGATTTTCCAAATTAAATAATGCCGCATTACTATTTTCTAATAACATAGGACTTACGCAGTATTATTTATAGATTCTCTGTGGTAGCAGATGATTTTTATCGAGAATAAAGTCATCAATGAAGTTTTTGATCATTGGTCTAAATAATTTCTTCTGCCAACGATATACATTTT
>NZ_VPCP01000105.1:0-8199 GCF_013418145.1 Acinetobacter sp. YH12201
GGATAATCTTTTTCAGATTCAATCAATAATTGAACCGCTCTTTCTCTGATTTCAGGGGTATATTTTAATTTTGTCATCGGGATAGTCTCTCAGAATATTGACTCTCCGACAAACCCGGTACGGTTCAGTTTGGTTATTAAAAAGTCATTGTATTTTCTATGAGGATAGATTTGAAGTTTAACCCAAGATTGGCTTATATTTATTTTACTACTTATTTTTATTTTAAATCCTTATAAATATAAGTCGCGGATAACAACTGTTCTAATAGAGGAAAATCATGTTTAATATTCTGATGTATCTACCTTGGGGCAAGGTGCCTGAAATCACTTGTCAGGAATTATTACAGAAACAGGAAATTGTACAGATTGTTGATGTCCGAAGTGCTCAAGAGTTTAAACACAGTCATATAAAAGGTGCTGTTAATTTACCTATTACACAGTTGAATGAATCTACAATACAGTCATTGGGGCTCAATCTGGATCAGCCCGTGGTGACCATTTGTTTATCGGCGCACCGGAGCATTCCAGCGACACGCAGATTGGCCAAGATGGGATATTCAGTCACACAGTTAAAAGGTGGTATGAAATCTTGGTGGAAAAATGGCCTGCCTTGTATCAAAAACTAAGTTTTAAATATGCTCTGTGAGCTTCTAAATTTTAAAAAGGAGTAAGACTATGTCGACTCAACCAAATGTAAAAGATTTTTTTGATCCTAAAACAAATACATTCAGTTATGTAGTTTCAGATCCAGGTACAAAACAATGTGCGATTATCGACAGTGTTCTCGATTATGACTCTGCTTCAGCAGTGACATCTACCACGCATGCCGATCAAATCATCGCGTATGTCAAAGAGCAGGGCTTACTGGTTGAGTGGGTTTTGGAAACGCATGTACATGCAGATCATTTAACAGCAGCACAGTATTTAAAACAGCAGCTCGGTGGAAAAACAGCGATGAGCAAACGGATTTCATTGGTACAGGAAACCTTTAGCTCAATCTATAACATTGATATCAAACAGTTCAATGCTTTCCAGACATTTGATCATGTATTCCAGGATCATGAAAAATTTCATATTGGCAACTTACAAGCCTATAATATTCCTACCCCTGGACATACACCTGCATGCTTGAGTTATGTGATTGGAGATGCTGTTTTTGTAGGTGATACCTTGTTTATGCCTGATTATGGAACGGCACGATGTGATTTTCCGAAGGGCAATGCTGAAACTTTATTTGATTCTGTGCAGACCCTCTATCAGTTGCCTGAAGAAACTCGTGTTTTCCTGTGTCATGACTATTTACCGGAATCACGTCATGACTATATCTGTGAAACCGATATCAAAACTCAGAAAAAGTCTAATATTCATATTCATACTGGTACAGAAAAAGCGGAGTTTGTTGCAATGCGTCAAAAACGTGATGCAACCTTAAGAATGCCTGAACTGATTTTGCCATCCATTCAGATTAATATGAATGCAGGACGTTTTCCTCAGCCAGAAAAAAATGGCGTATCTTACTTAAAATTGCCTCTCAATTATTTCAAGTAAGCAAAGTATTCTTCTGAACACTTTTTGTACAATACATAACTTTCTCCTGCATCAATCGTAAGAGAAAGTTTTTTAAATTTTAAGCATTTAATTTAATTGACTTTTTATTTATTTATTTTGCTTTTCAAAACTAAGTATATATTATATATTTGTAGAATGAAAAGTTGAGTAAATACGTAGGAATTTATCTTTAAATTTCATGTTTTTATTCAGCGTATCCCTCTTATTCGATGCCAGTCGAGAGAAAACTTGCTGAAGCGAAGTGGAATCTTTATTGCATTTGCAGCCATACTTTTGCAAATTGCAGTATATTTACAGCCTCTGCTGCCGGAAAAATTTCACATTGCTCCGGTCTGTATGTCGATTACCCACAATCTTCTTTCGCCTGTCGATCATCATCATGTCCACTCAGTTCATCATGAGCTGCTCAAGGATTTGATTCCTCAACATTCCCACGATCACAATAAACATAACCATCAATGCCAATATTGTACGGTTTATGGTGATTTGGTACTGCCATTTAAGCTGGGGATTGATGAAGTTCTGGACCGGATTCAGGTTCGACTTAATTTCTATCAGCCTGTCTTCCGGCATGTCTATTTCAGCTTACAGAAGTTGTATTTGCTGCCGCAGGGCAGGGCGCCTCCTTTGGCTCTTTAGGACATGATTGGTCACGTCAAACAGTTGTTTTGTTTGCACTACACAACATCTTAAAGAGTTTTAATCATGAGAATTCAGTTTTCGCTGTTCGCTAACAGTGTAATGGTTTCGTTCGCCCTCAAAAAAGTCTATAGCGTATCTGGTATACGGGTTTCATCCCTATACCAGAAGATCGATGTCTGGCAAGGGGTGTCAGTTTCACTGCATCAATCGGTGCTGTTGATGTCCTCCCTGTATTCAATTGATCAGCAGGAGGCAGCATGAATTTAGGGCTAACCGCGCTGGAACTGGCACGTATCCAGTTTGCATTTACCGTATCATTTCATATTATTTTCCCGGCAATTTCTATTGGTTTAGCCAGTTTTCTGGCCGTTCTGGAATGGCGTTGGCTTAAAACTAACGATCCAGTATACCGGGACTTATTTAAGTTCTGGATCAAAGTCTTTGCACTGTCCTTTGGTATGGGCGTGGTCTCTGGCGTGGTGATGAGCTATCAGTTTGGTACCAACTGGAGTGAGTTTTCACGGATTTCCGGCAGTGTCACAGGACCATTACTCGCTTATGAGGTTTTAAGTGCGTTTTTCCTTGAAGCCGGTTTTCTGGGGATTATGTTATTTGGTTGGGGCCGAGTGGGACCGAAAACCCATTTTTTCGCAACGCTGATGGTGGCTATAGGCACCTGTATTTCAATGTTCTGGATTCTGTCCTCGAATAGCTGGATGCAAACCCCTCAGGGCTTCACCATTGAAAATGGCATTATTGTCCCGCAAGACTGGTTTGCCATTGTCTTTAATCCATCTTTCCCTTATCGATTGGCACATATGGCAATGGCTTCCTTTCTGGTCTCTGCTTTGCTAGTAGCTTCCACAGCCGCATTTCATTTATTAAAAGGCCGTCGTGATGCCTTGGTGAAAAAATCATTTTCCATGGCCATGTGGATGATTCTGGCATTGGCACCTCTACAAATGTTTGTCGGAGATATGCATGGCTTGAATACCCTGGAACACCAACCAGCCAAACTGGCAGCTATGGAAGGACACTGGGAAACCAATAAAGATCATGGCATGCCACTGTATTTATTTGGTATTCCAGATATGGAAGCAGAAGAAACCAAGTATGCGATCGGAATTCCGAATCTGGGCAGTCTGATCATGACACATACCTTAGATGGTGAAGTCAAAGGCTTAAAGGAATTTGCACCTGAAGACCGTCCAAACTCGCTGGTCATATTCTGGAGTTTCCGGATTATGGTCGGACTGGGTGTACTGATGATTTTAATGGCAGTTCTAGGTGCATGGCTAAGAAAAACTGACAAGTTCTATGACTCGGTATGGTTGCATAGATTTGCCCTATATATGGGACCTTCAGGATTTATCGCTTTGCTTGCAGGTTGGTTTACCACTGAAGTCGGTCGTCAACCCTGGGTGGTTTATGGCATTTTACGGACCAAAGATACGCTTTCTCCCGTTTCAGCGGAACAGGTGGGTTTAACCCTGATCATTTTTGTAATGGTCTACTTTATTGTGTTTGGTGTTGGCATTTTCTACATGCTGAAATTGATGCGTAAAGGTCCGGAGTTTATACATTCGGCACCCCATAGTGAGCAGGCGGTCATACAGGCATCAAAACGTCCTTTAAGTACAATTGATGAGGAGAGCGATCTGGATAAAGTAAGTCCTACACAATCTCAGGAGAATCAAAAATGATCGATTTATCATTAATTTGGATTCTAATTATTGGATTAGGAGTGCTGATCTATGTCGTGCTAGATGGTTTTGATCTCGGTATCGGTATTCTATTTCCCTTTATTGGTGATCGACAGGAACGTGATGTTATGATGAATACCGTCGCGCCCGTCTGGGATGGCAATGAAACCTGGATGGTACTGGGTGGTGCAGGATTATTTGCTGCATTTCCCTTAGTGTATTCCACTGTACTGTCCGCCCTGTATATCCCAATCATTCTAATGGTGATCGCGCTGATCTTCCGGGGCGTTGCCTTCGAATTCCGGTTTAAGGCCAATAAAACCAAACATTTATGGGATCAGGCCTTTATTTGGGGGTCGATCTTGAGCTCATTTTTCCAAGGACTGATTTTGGGAGCCTATATTCAGGGGATTGAAACCACGAATGGCATCTATACTGGCGGCGGTCTGGATTGGTTAACACCTTTTTCCCTGTTTACCGGTTTAAGTGTAGTCGTATTGTATGCAACGCTAGGATGTGGCTGGTTGATCTTTAAAACCGAAAAAATGCTGCAGAACCGCATGTTTGAATTGATGCCAAAACTGCTGATTTCATTACTGATGATTTTTGTTTGTGTCAGCATCTATACGCCTTTGGCTCATCCTCAAATTGCAGAACGCTGGTTCAGTCAACCGCAACTCTTTTATTTTAGCCCGGTACCCGTACTGGTTCTGCTGTTTACTTTCCTGGCAATCAAAGCCTGTAAGCAGCGCAAAGAGTTCCTGCCATTCATTTATACTTTGGCTTTGGTGATTCTCGCTTATAGCGGTTTTCTGATTAGTTTATGGCCTTATGTCATTCCACCATCCATCACTATTTGGGAGGCTGCAGCACCTGCCAGTAGTCAATTGTTCGCCCTTATTGGCGCACTGATTTTAATTCCGATCATTCTTATTTATACCGGACTATCGTATTGGGTTTTCAGGGATAAAGTGCGCGTGGGTGATGAGGGTTATCATTAAGGAGGCTGAATGAAAATTTCTGAATTGAAATGGTTTATTGGCTTATGGCTGGCTGGTTTTTTAAGCTTGGCCTTGGTCGCAGGACTGTTTAGATTTCTGTTAAAATTGGCGTATTAAGTTTTAAACACAGGTCAGTGAGGTTTTCCTTACTGACCTATTTTCTATAGAGGTTCAGTTTTTTTAGATGCAAAAAATTGCTGGATCTGAATAAGTTTGATGAGAGATTTGGACTAAAAATAAATGAGGAGTAAATGATGAAAAACCATCTTTTTTGTGTAGGCATTGAATTTAAAAAAGCATCGGATCCATCGGAATCCTATGCGTATGTGACAGCTTATTTAGGCGCAAAAAACATTGATGAAGCAATTCAACGGGTAGAAAAACAGCTGGAGCAAGAAGGAAATGAAATCCTATTTGTCCGCGGCTGCTGGGTCGTCGATTCAGACTGTGATGATGGTTTCTGTCCAACAGATGAGAGTAGGACGCTAGCAAACAATGATTTGCTTTTTAATGACCAGATCAAGTTTGGAAAATTACAAGAATGGTCAATCAATAATAACTACGAATACTAATTTCGTAAGTGATGCATCAGTTGGTTTTTTCTTTCTGATGCTGTAGTACTGTTTTCAATTTAATATATTAATCTAGGCTCTTAGCACATACTAACCAAGCATCAAAAAAGTGATTTAATGAGATAAATTTGTATATAATTTAATCTGCTTGTAAATAAAAATATAACAGGCTAAAAGAACCTATACAAAAAATCAGCATCAGGATTGATCAATTATAGTGCTTTGGTCGGCTATGAAAAATTTTGTTTTTTAAGCAAAATTAACTAGATAGTATAATCTCATCTATTCGAATTTTATTAGGATCAGAAGACTAGAATGGATTGATGTTAGTGATCTACATATGACCTAAGATCAGAAATGAAATAGAGATTCTAAAGCCGGTCATTGAATAACACTTTAACGATAAAAAAGATTCGAAAGGAGAATACATGAGTATTCGTAATAATCGACGGGATTTTCTAAAAATGGCAGCTGGTGTCGGACTCATCACTACAGCAGGTCTGCATTTAAGTCATACCACTCAGGCTTCAGCAGAAACGAATGCGGTTACTGTGGTTGTAGTAGGAGCAGGATTGGCCGGGCTGGCAGCGATTAACCGCTTAAGCAAACAGTTGCCGAATGCCAAGCTAATACTTATTGATCATAATACCACGCATCGATATCAACCAGGTTATACCTTATTGGCAACTGGGATATGGCAATCAGTTGATAAAGTATTAAATGATAATACAAGCCTTGTACCCAAAGATGTGAATTGGATTTAATCTAATGTGCAAGCATTTGAGCCTGACCAAAATAAAATAGTGACAGAGGCAGGTGAAACAATAAAGTATGATTTTTTGGTGGTTGCTACCGGACTGCGTTTAGGGTATGAACAAATTCAAGGTTTATCCAAAAGTGATTTGGGTAAAAATGGAATTGGTAGTGTCTATGCTAGCCCCGAAATAGCTTTAGCAACTTGGCATCAGATGGACAAATTTCGAAAACGTGGTGGACGAGCGGTAATGACTATGGCGCATACGGATATGAAATGTGCAGGTGCACCGTTAAAAATGACATTCATGTTATATGACCGCTTGCAACAAGCTGGGACACTGAGCAATAGCCAAATCGATTTTTTTAGTCCAAGCAAACAAGTCTTTAGTGTTCCTAAGGTCAATGAAAATGTGCTTAACCGTTGGCAATCACTTGAAAAACCAATTGATGTTTATTTTGAACGAAAATTAACAGGTATTGACGTCGATAAGAAAACTGCATTTTTTGTCGATACACAGGGAAATCAGCATACAGAAATGTATGATTTTATACATCTTGTGCCACCAATGGTTGCTGTAGATAGTGTAAAAAACAGCCCGCTTGCTAATTCTATTGGCTGGCTAGAGGTTGATAAATATACATTGCAACACACCCGCTACTCTAATGTTTTTGGATTAGGTGATATCAATGGCACTCCAAAAGGTAAAACTGCAGCTACAGTCAAGTTATCTGCTCCAGTGGTAGTACAAAATTTGATTGATGTGATGAAAGGTCAGTTACCAAGTCAGAAGTTTAATGGTTATACCTCTTGTCCACTTTTAATTGAAGAGGGTAAAGCAATGTTGGTTGAATTTGACTATGAAAATAATTTAACACCCACTGTACCATTTGTTGATCCATTGAAAGAAAGTTACTTTGCTTGGTTTTTAGAGGAAATGATGCTCAAGCCAGCCTACATGGCTGTAGCGAAAGGGCGTGTTTAATTTGCCAATCAGGAACAGGAAATTATAATGATAATTTATCAAATGCTGATGATGTTGTGGGAGGCCATACTAGAAAATGGGCTTCTCGTTGTAATACTGCTCACCCTGCTAATCATGCCATGGTTATATTGGCTAATCAAAAATAGGCAAAAAACATTCAATCATCGACGTAGCGCTTGGATAGCTTTAGGTATTGCTATATTGGGATTCTTTTTCCTACCTTTATACTTTTCCGCTACTTTGTTCGATCTCAGTTATTGGGTTGATTGGGCATTTCATATCGCGATGGTCGTAGCTGTTTTCGTTTATAGCTATTTAGTTTGGTTGCCATTAACAGCAAAATACAAGACTATTAAATAGGGTAAAGTATTTGGTGAATCCCACTTTTTTATTAGGGGCTGCTGAGAATTAGCCAAATTAGGATGATAAATCTATAATGGCTAGACCACGGGTGCAGAGATAAAAATAATAGACTATTTCTTAAATCTGTACTGAGTGGATTGCTCGAACCGGTAGTCCCTGGCGTGATTTACCTCCAGAATTAGGTAAAGGAATACTATCTTAAAGGTTATAGAGACTGGGTGAAATCCAGTGTATGTGAAACAATACTTGCGGTGATTAATGATGATGTCGAGATAGAATTTGCCATGATTGAGGTGAAATATGGTCTTGACCGTCAATCAAGCTTTGAGATTATTTGACCGATATACGGTCTGATATTTTAGCATGCCATAACACAGATATACAGGCTTGTGCATTGTTGCACTCAATGTACCCATTTTACTCTTATCCAGACTTAACAACCATTGATTAATTCTCAGTACATCCTATTTCTTCTTGTTATTGGACAGAGGTGGTTCCACTTGTTTGAACAACTAAAAGCGTATTTATAAGTGATATTCCGCTCTAGTTAAGCCACCTTGTTTTGTTGGGGTAGCTGATCATAGTAAAACTCATTTGGTGTCATTTTGTCT
>NZ_VPCP01000106.1:0-7661 GCF_013418145.1 Acinetobacter sp. YH12201
AGCATGAATATGGGATTGATCCTGTTTCGACATTAACAGAAAACAGCTATGACGCCATTATTCTGGCGGTGGCACATCATCAGTTTAAAGAGATGGGCGTAGAGAAAATTCGTGCCTTGGGCAAAGCGGAACATGTTTTATATGATTTGAAATATGTACTTGCACAGTCTGAATCTGATCTTCGTTTGTAATTTAAAAAGTGTTAGGAAGTATCGTCATGAGTCAATATCAGCTGGTTTGTGAACAGTTAAAGCAAGCACCGAAAACGTGGCTGGTCACGGGGGTTGCCGGTTTTATTGGCTCCAATCTGTTAGAAACACTGTTAAAACTTGATCAAACTGTTATTGGTTTGGATAACTTCGCTACCGGTCATCAATATAACTTAGATGAAGTACAGTCATTGGTCAGTGCGGTGCAATGGGCAAAATTCACCTTCTATGAAGGCGATATTCGTAATTTGGAAGATTGCCAAAAAGCCTGTGCCGGCGTGGATTATGTCTTGCATGAAGCCGCTCTGGGTTCAGTACCACGTTCGATTGCTGATCCGATTACCACTAATGCCACCAATATCAGCGGCTTCCTGAACATGCTGACGGCTGCACGTGATGCCAAAGTCTCTAGCTTTACCTATGCCGCCAGTAGTTCAACTTATGGTGACCATCCGGCACTACCTAAAGTTGAAGAAAATATCGGCAAGCCACTTTCGCCTTATGCGGTCACCAAATATGTAAATGAGCTGTATGCTGAAGTCTTTGCCCGAACTTATGGCTTTAAAACGATTGGTTTGCGCTACTTTAATGTCTTTGGTAAGCGTCAGGATCCAAACGGTGCCTATGCAGCCGTGATTCCAAAATGGACAGCGGCCATGATTGCCGGTGATGATGTGTTTATCAATGGCGATGGTGAAACCAGCCGGGATTTCTGCTTTATCGATAACACGGTGCAAGCCAATATTCTGGCAGCGACCACAGCCGATGATGCCGCAAAAAACCAGGTTTATAATGTGGCGGTGGGTGATCGAACCACCCTGAATGATTTGTATCGTGCGATTCAAAGTGCTCTAAAAGAGAATCAGGTCAATTACGAAAAAGATCCGGTTTATCGTGACTTCCGTGCCGGTGATGTACGACATTCCCAGGCCAGCATTGCCAAAATTGAACAGGCGCTGGGTTATGCCCCGGAGTTTCGAATTGATGCCGGTATTCAGCTGGCCATGCGCTGGTACGTGCAAAATCTGACATGATTGCGCGTCTTTTCGCCAAATATCAGTCGATTGGCTTAATCACGTCGAGTTTATTAGCAGGTGCGATAATTACATTTATCGCACTTCCTTTTTTAACGCGTCTTTATCCGGTTCAGGATTTTGGTGAATATGGCATCGCATTGGCTGTGGTCAGCGTTTTATCGACCATTGCCAATTTGCGTCTCGATCAAGCCTTACTGGTCGCGGAAGAGCAGGACAAAAAAAGCCTGATCTTTGAAGGAGCGATGTTCTCTACAGTTATTGTAGCGGTCAGTGCCATCATCTTAAGTTTTATTTTTAATGCGGCTGTGGTGGTTGCCATTTGTAGCGGTGTGCTGGCCAATACACTGATTCAAAGTATCTATAATTATAAATTTGCCGCACATGCCGAATATTTCTGTGCCGGGCTGAATATTTTGCGTAGCCTGATTGTGGTGCTGGTACAGCTAGGCTTGCCTTTGTTGATGAGCATCAGCCTGGTCAACAGTTACAGTGTCAGTTCAGTGCTGATGCTGCTGTTTGTACTGATTTATATTGTAAAAAATCAGCTTTATCAGGTCAGTTGGCAGGCATTTAAGCACTATCAGGATTTTATTTATTCCAATACCCCGCACGCCTTGCTGAACAGCTTTTCGCATAACTTGCCTTATTATGTGGTCTCGCATTTTGTCGGTGTGCAGGCGATGGGCTTCTATGCCATTGTGGAGCGGACTTTGCGGGTGCCGATTAATTTAATGTCGCAAACCATTCGCCAGTTTTTTATCCGCAAATTTAAACATCTGGAAAATAGTCAGGAAGCCCTGAAAAGCAGTGTACTGCTGAGTCTGCTGTCTTTGCCGCTGTTTGCCGTGTTTTTTGTGCTGCCAGAATCCCTGTATTTATGGGTATTTGGCAAAGACTGGGTCGGCATCTCTACCTATTTCCAGATTTTGGCCTTGGGCTATTGGGCCATTTTTTGTAATCCGCCCAGTTCTGCCTTCCTGATTGCACAGCGTAGTAGCCATGTGCTGTTTAGATTGCAGATTATTGAGTTATTGATTAAATTCGTTTTATTTTTCGGTCTGTATCTACTGGTAGAAAATAAAATCTATATGCTGCTTGCCGTGCCGGTTGCCCTGATTTTTTATAACTTTGCCATTTTATTCTCTGTGTGGAGTAGCAAAAAGTGATGTTTTTTAAAGCTTTAAAACTCATGAACTGGCTCACTGCACAATGCCGCAAGGTTGTTTATAATCAGGCCTTTGCTACCCGGTTTAAATATTTTGGCAAAGGCACTACGCTTGAAATTGCAGGTCAGGTGCGTATGGGTAAAAATGTCTATATCGGCGATCAGGTCAGCCTAATTGTGGAACCAGGCGCAACGCTCAGCATTGCCGACAACAGCTTTATTGGTGAAAGTTGTTATATCAAATGTTTTGGTGGCAATATCAGTATTGGTCAGGATGTCAGCATTAATTCCAAGTCATTTATCAATGGCTGCGGTGGAGTCAGCATTGGCGACAATACCCGCATTGGCACGCAAAGTATCATTATTGCCAGTAACCATAAATTTGATGATCCGAATATCTTGGTGAAAGACCAGATTACCAAGCAGGGGGTCAGCCTGGGGGAAAATATCTGGCTGGGTGCCCGGGTGACGGTTCTGGATGGCGTCAATATTCCGGACAATAGTGTAATTGGAGCGTGCAGTCTGGTTTCCAAAACGCTTGCCGAGCCGGGAATATATGTCGGCATTCCTGCCAGAAAAATCAAATAAGCCTGGCAATGCAATTATATGCCTGAAGCCAATTTAGGCGTAAAATAGCCCACTTCTCGCATTTTTTGTTTTGCTGCTCTAAAGGTCATGCGCATGGCATTGATAAAATCCGTCTTCAATACACTCTTTGACCTGGTCTATTTTATGGCCAAAGGCAGTGTGGCTTATGCGCGGAAAAAAGGGGTCAGCGTAGGTGAACACTGCCGAATTTATATTAAAAGCTGGGGCTCGGAACCCTTTCTGATTGCTATTGGCGATCATGTTACCGTAACTTCCGGGGTGAAATTTATCACCCATGATGGCAGTACCTGTCTGGTCAAAGACCAGCACGGCAAACGCTATCAACGCTTTGCCCCGATTCAGGTCGGTTCGCATGTGTTTATCGGGGTCAATACGATTGTTATGCCGGGGGTGAAGATTGGTTCCAATGTCGTGATTGGGGCCGGTTCGGTGGTGACCAAAGATATTCCGGACAACAGTGTGGCGATTGGTGTGCCCGCCAAGGTGGTTTCAAGTTTTGCGGACTACGCTGCCAAGATTCAAGCCAGCTGTGCCAGCGATTCGGAACTGGCCGGCATCCATGATTATCAGCAGCGTGTGCAACGTGCGATGGATCTGCAAGACTCCAAAAACGTTCATTAATTTCTCCCATTTTCAGGTACTGTTATGCTCAATAAAATCATGTTTTTTTTGCCGACCTTAGGGGGCGGCGGAGCAGAACGTACCGTGATTCAATTGGCCAATAACCTGGTCCAGCAGGGACACAAAGTGGATATGGTGGTCTGCGACATCAGCGGGGTAAAAGGTAAACTCCTGCCCGAGGTTGATCCGCAGATTCAATTGATCGATCTAAGCTGTGGCCGTGTTGCCAATGCCATTTTCCCGTTAAAAAAACTGTTGCAGGCGGTGGAGTATGATGTGCTGGTGGCGACCCAGACCCATACGAATATTATTGCTGCCCTGGCCAGACGTTTAGCCAAAAGTCAGGTCCGGTTGATTTTACGCGAGGTTTCCACCCCTTCAAAAAATTTGAAATTGCAGGGCTTGGCAAAGTGGCTGCTGAAAACCCTGGTCAAAATGACCTATCCAGCTGCCAGTCAGGTGGTCTGTGTGTCCAATGGCGTGCTGGATGATTTTCGTGAATATTATGCCTATTCCAAGAACAATTTAGTCACCATTTATAATCCGGTGATTGACGAGACCTATGCTGAAAAATTGCAGGTCGCGGTTGAGCATCGTTTCTTTCAGCCAGAACATAAAGTCATTCTGGCAGTCGGGCGTTTAACCGAAGCGAAAAATTTCGGTTTTTTGATTCGTTCTTTCCATGCCTTGTATCAACAGCACCCGGAAACCCGCTTGATTATTCTGGGTGAAGGGGAATTACGCGGTGAACTAGAGCAATTGGTTCATGACTTAAGCCTAAGCGATGTGGTTGATCTGCCCGGTTTTGATCCCAATCCCTATGCCTATTTTAAATATGCGAAACTGTTTGTCTTGAGTTCCAACTGGGAAGGCTTGCCCGGGGTGCTGATTCAGGCTTTGGCCTCGAAAATTAAAGTGGTGAGCACCAATTGCCCCAGCGGTCCAAAGGAAATTTTGGCGGATGCTAAATTTGGCTTGCTGGTGGAATGTAATGATCAGGCGGGCATGACTGCGGCGATGCAGCAGGCGATTTTCGGTAAATATGTCACGTATGATGACACTGAACTGGCTGCACATTGTCTGCAATTCCATAAACATACCGTGCAAAAGCGCTATCTGCAGCTGATGGAGCGCTCCGCATGAAGCAGCCGAAACCAACCATGGTGCATGTGATTACCAACTTTGCCGGAGTGGGTGGGGCAGAGATGATGCTGGCACGCCTGATTCAGCAGACCCGCGACCAGTATGCGCATGTGATTATCGCACTGATGAAAACATCGGAGGTGTATGCCGAAACCCTGGCGCAGTGCCAATCCTATTATGCATTGGGCTGGAACGGACTGAATACGCTGGGGACGATTGCTAAGCTGCAGCATTTGCTCAAGTCCATTGCGCCAAAAACGGTGCAGTGCTGGATGTACCATGCCAATGTATTGACCAGTTTAAGTTGCATTGGTCTCAGCCCAAAACCCGATATCTTCTGGGGCATTCATCATTCGCTGGCCTCTCCCAAAGAAGAATCGCTGAGTACCAAAGTCGCCCTGGTCATGAGTAAAGTTCTGGCTGCGCAGCCCCAAGGCGTGATTTATTGCGCGCATTCATCCTTGCAACAGCATCAACGCTTTGGCCTGAAAAATAGCAATGCTCAGGTGATTGCCAATGGCGTGTTTCTGGACAAGTTCCAGCCCAATCCTGAACTGCATCAACCGATCAGCATTGGTTTTGCCGGACGTTATCACACCGCAAAAGGCTATCCCTATTTATTTGCGACTCTGGCAAAACTGAAAGATCAGCCGATTATTTTTAAAATTGCCGGCAGTGGGGCAAGCTTAGAGAATCCCGAAGTCAAAGCCCTGTTTGAGCAATTTGGGCTAGATAAAAACAAAGTGCATCTGCTCGATCAGGTTTCCGACATGCCGGCATTTTATCAGTCGGTGGATGCCTTTTTGATGACCTCGATTACCGAAGGCTTTCCCAATGTGCTGGTCGAAGCGATGGCATCCGGTCTGCCCTGTATCAGTACCGATGTCGGCGATGCTAAATATATAGTCGATGAGCTGGGTGCTATTGTGCCGCCACGTGATCCGGAGGCGTTGGCCAATGCCATTTTGGACTATGTCCATTCCAGCCAGGCGGAAAAATTACAGTTGAAACAAGCCAGCCGTGCACGGGTGGAACAACATTTTAGTATTGAAAGCGTGAGTCAGCAGTATCTGGACATGTGGAGACAAGGTGCATGAAGTTTTTGATGATTTGTAGCTTTTTGCCGTCCGTCCTGAATTTCCGTGGCAAGCTGTTGGAAGCCATTGCTGACCGCGGTTTTGAAATTCATATTATGGCCCCTGACTTAAAATCTTTTCCAGACGAGACGGCTAAACTCCGAGATTTGGGGTATCGTGTTCACTGGATTCCTATGCATAGAACCGAAGCAAATCCAATTTATGATCTAAAAGCCTTATTTGTGATTTATCGCTTGATTCGCAAAATTCAGCCGAATTATGTACTGTCCTATACCATTAAACCAGTAATCTACGGCACGCTAGCGGCATGGCTCGCAAAAGTCCCACATAGATTTGCATTAATTACAGGTTTGGGGTATGCCTTTCAAAATGTCGAATCAGGCAAGCGTAGTATTTTTCAAAAGTTGGTACATGGCCTATATGCTCAAGCACTGAAACATACTGAAAAAGTCTTTTTTCAGAATCCGGATGATTTAAAGCTGTTTCTACAGATGCAATTGCTCAATGTGAACAAGCCAACTGTAGTGGTGAATGGTTCAGGGGTGAATGTGCAGGATTTTAATGTAATGCCATTACCGCTCAATAAAGAAGGACAGGTAAAAGCTTCTTTCTTGCTGATTGCTCGTTTGCTCGGTGATAAAGGCGTGCGTGAATATGCCGAAGCGGCTCGTATTGTCAAAGCGCAATATCCTGAAACGGAATTTCATCTGGTCGGCTGGATAGATGACAATCCTTCTGCGATTTCGCAAGCTGAGCTGGATATCTGGATACAGGAAAAAACCGTGAAGTATTGGGGTAAACTGAGTGATGTACGTCCGGCCATTGCGGGAAGTTCGGTCTATGTATTGCCTTCTTACCGGGAAGGAACCCCGCGTACGGTCTTGGAGGCCATGGCCATGGGTCGTGCGGTGATTACCACTGATGCCCCGGGCTGCCGTGAAACGGTGAGTAATGGCGTAAATGGCTATCTGGTGGCGGTTAAATCGGTCGATGATTTGGTACAGGCGATGCGGTATTTTATTGAAGATCCAAAGTTGATGGTTTATATGGGGCAGCGTTCACGTGAAATCGCGCTCAATAAATATGATGTGAATCAGGTTAATGCCCATATGATGTCAGAAATGGGACTCTAATTTAGCCTGAATCGCGGATAAGAAATTGACTTGAAAAAATAAGAGAAGTAGAGCTATCAATTGAGCTACCACACTAAACTCACAACTCTAGTTTTTATGGTCAATAGTGCTGAATTATTCTGTGTAATTGATGATTTCTTCTTAAAATTTGAAGAATTTATTGGAAATTTCTTAAACAAAGTAATCACTGTTTAAGCTCCATCCGAACTGCACAATTAAGTCTTTCAAAAATTATTTTATTGCTACTTGGTATGGCCTACCCCCGAAAGTTGAACTTCCTTTAGTTCAATTTGGATGAAAAATATTTTTAGGAATTTAAGCTTAAAGTCGTCCAATTTTATTTATCTGGATATGGCAAAGCCGTAATATGAAAACAGTTCAATATAAATGCGAGTAATGTTGAAATATGGGTAAAGCTATATCAAAAAATTGGTAAAATAGCCCCACATAGAGTTAATAAATCGTCAGCGTTTTACTATGGAATTTAAACATCAAGTGGTTTTGGCTGTTTTTAGAAACAAATCTAGGACTTACGCAGTATTATTTATAGATTCTCTGTGGTAGCAGATGATTTTTATCGAGAATAAAGTCATCAATGAAGTTTTTGATCATTGGTCTAAATAATTTCTTCTGCCAACGATATACAT
>NZ_VPCP01000107.1:0-7543 GCF_013418145.1 Acinetobacter sp. YH12201
CAAATGGCTATTCTACGTTTGATTGGTTTTGGAAAAAAAGAAGAATTTAAGAAAGTGCTAGCAATTTTAAGAAAGAAAAAGCCTGATAGGACAAGGATCCTATGAAATTTGTCGTGTACAGAGAAAAAAAGTAATATATATTAACCATTTTTTTAACTAACGTTTTACAAAACCCTCCAATATTATTATGATAGAAAAAGTTAAAACCTGATAACTCCATCACGTTTTCATCAGCCACAACTATACAAATATACCGACAACAAAAAATTCAGTTCGCAAAAAAGCCCCTCAATTTTTAGGGGCTGTTTCTTTTTGAATCAACCCAGTGAATACCGACCTAAGCTGTAACCGGAATTTCACCAAACTTACCGCTATTAAAGTCATTGAATGCTTGAATGATTTCATCTTTGCTATTCATCACAAAGGGTCCATAGCCTTGAATTGGCTCATTTAACGGTTGACCGGTCAGCAGCAAAAATTTGCTGTCTTGCAGTGCTTCAACTCGAATATCAATTTCGCCATCTTGAGCAAACATCACAATCGAGCTGTCCTGTACCTGCTGCGTTCTATTCAGCTGTATTTCACCCGACAGCAACACCAGCAGCACATTATGATCGACAGGCACATGCAGATGCTGAATCTGCTCGGCTTTTAATTCACCATCCCAGACATTGACCTGACTATGGGTTGAAGCAGGACCTGTATGCCCGGCATAGTTCCCGGCGATCACCCGGATATACCCTGCATCCTGTTCAAAATTAATGACTGGAATATCTTTTGCTATAATGGCCTGATATTTCGGTGCGGTCATTTTGTCTGCTGCAGGCAGGTTGACCCAAAGCTGCACCATTTCAAACAGGCCACCCTTTTGGGCAAATTCGGCTGAATGAAATTCTTCATGTACCAGACCTGCTCCTGCCGTCATCCATTGCACATCACCGCTTTGAATGGTTCCACCACCACCGACCGAGTCTTTATGCGTCACTTCACCCTGATAGGCGATGGTCACGGTTTCAAAGCCGCGATGTGGATGCGAGCCGACCCCATGCTGCTGCGTCGTTGGGCTAAAATGGTAGGGTGCTGCATAATCCAAAAGTAAAAATGGACTGATTGCCTGCCCTAGGCGATCATAGGAAAACAGGTTTTTTACTGGAAAACCGTCACCCACCCAATGCATGTTCTGGTTGCGGTAAACGCCAATAATTTTTTTCATCTCAAACTCCTATCTCTAGGAAACAATATGCACTTATCTTAGATTTTTTAAAGATTCCAGCCTAGCCACAGTGCAATATACAGCGTCCCAAGAATGAGATAATGGATTTTTACCCTCAAATTTAATACAAAAAATCATTTCATTCAGATCAATATCATCATTGTCCTATAGTTAGGATAATCTATTTTGCTCTTTTACCCAGAACCTGCATAAAAAATCCAGAACCGAAATTCTGGATTTTTAGGAGAGTATTTTAACTTGAGATTAGATTTTACCGATCAGGTCGATTGAAGGTGCAAGGGTTGCATCGCCTTCTTTCCATTTTGCCGGGCAAACTTCACCGGGGTGAGCATGGACATATTGTGCAGCCTTGACCTTACGTAAAAGTTCTTGCGCATCACGGCCAATACCACCAGCGTTGATTTCGATAATCTGGATTTTACCTTCCGGATCAATGACGAAAGTCCCACGGTCTGCCAGACCTTCAGCTTCAATTAACACTTCGAAGTTTTTCGCCAAGGTCCAGGTTGGGTCACCCAGCATGGTGTACTGGATTTTCTTAATTTCCTCAGAAGAATCGTGCCAAGCTTTGTGAGTGAAATGGGTATCTGTCGATACTGAATAAATTTCTACGCCCATTTTCTGGAATTCAGCATAGTTATCTGCCAAATCACCGAGTTCTGTTGGACAAACGAAAGTGAAATCTGCAGGGTAAAAGAATACCACTGACCATTTCCCAATCATGTCTTTTTCAGAGACTTGAATGAATTCACCATTTTTATACGCTGTTGCATTGAATGGCTTCACTTCTGTATTGATTAAACTCATGAAATATCCTCTAGCTTGTTTTCGGGATTGCTTATTTGGTGAAGCTAGAATACGAAAGATTATCAAATAGGTAAAACCGTACTTTTTTATAAAAATTATCGGATTTATAGATTTATAATTTCTATCTGATTTTTACAGTTGATTGGTTTAGACAATAAAAAAACCCTTTGCTTTTCACAAAGGGTTTGGATGATGACTTGCCGTTCTAATAGTGCAAGTTAAAATGGTAAATCATCATCTAAATCTGCCGGTGCAGCTGCTGCTGGTGCAGGCTGTTGTTTTGGCGCAAAACCACCCGGGTTGTTATTGCCATAACTATTACCCTGATTGTTCTGGTTGTTGTTATAACCACCCTGATTGCCATAACCGCCTTGGTTGTTATTATTGTTGTTATAGCCGCCTTGATTATTGTTGAAACGTGGCTGGTTATAACCCGAGTTATCGCCACCCGCAGCTTGTTCACCTTGCTGACGGTTACTGTCCAGCATTTGCATCTGTTCACCACGAATTTCTGTGGTGTAGCGTTCCTGACCGCTTTGGTCTGTCCACTGACGCGTACGCAATGAACCTTCAATATAAACTTTTGAACCCTTACGTAGATATTGCTGTGCAATTTCACCTAAGCGGTTATGCAACACAATACGATGCCATTCAGTTTGTTCTTTACGCTCACCGGTATTTTTATCAGTCCACGAATCGCTGGTTGCAATTGAAAACTGAGTCAGAGAACCACCATTTGGAAAAGTTTTGGTTTCAGGATCTTTACCTAAAGTTCCAACTAATATAACTTTATTAACACCACGCATCAGACGTACACTTCCTATTCATTTCTATATTTTACTTTATAAGAGTTATGCTTAAATGGCTACCTCTTTACCCAACAACTGCGTTAAATCTTGTCGCGCAGCTTCATCTATCAGCTGTTTATCAATTTTAACATAAGCAAATTGCTGGTCGGACATCACCACAACCTCTTCAATACCACGAATTGCCAAAAGTTGAGAAGTCCACTCATCCGTTTGTTTGGTCTCGGGCAAGGGCAGTACCAATGAAGAAAGATAACGCGGCTGGGCCAAACCAAAGCTGATCAATAACCAGACCACCGCAATAGCCGCCAGAATGCTCCAACCCAGTGAGGTATTATTGAGTAACAAGAGTTGACCACCAATCATGCCACCAAAAAATGCCCCTAAAAACTGGCTGCTGGAATTCACGCCCATGGCTGTCGCTTTGGACTGGATTGGTGCCGATTTGGATAACCATGAAGGCAACAAGGCTTCCATCACGTTAAAGGCAATAAAGAATAACCCCAAACCTGCCAATAAAACATATTTAGATTCATAACCAAAAATCAGCACCAGCAAGCCCAATACAATTCCAGCAATGGCTGTCAGGAAAATACCGCGCATTTTGCGATATTTTTCAGCCAGAATAATGCTCGGAAAGGCAAAAAACAGGCTAATAATGAGCAGTGGCAAATACACCAGACCATGACTGGATAAAGGAATACCAGCAAACTGAATCAGTTGCGATGGCATATAGACAAACATCGCGGTCAGCAACAGGTGCAAGGCAAAAATTGAAACATGCAGACGGTTTAAATCGCCCATTTTCAATACCTGTTTCAACTGTGCAGCATAACCTTGCTGGTAATTTTTATGATGCCGGGTGACCTTAGGAACAAAGAGCAGCATCGATATGGCAGCCAAACCCATAATAGTCGTCACCCAGAACAGGCCAGAAATTCCCACCAGGCTGGTCAGCCAAGGCCCCAGACTGAAGGCCACCATAAAGGATACACCAATACTCATGCCCATCACGGCCATGGCTTTGCTGCGCTGTTCTTCACGGGTCACATCGGCCAAAAGTGCCATCACCACCGCTGAAACAGCACCACCACCGGCAATGGCACGGCCAATGATTACGCCATAAATGGTCTCGGACATCGCCGCAACCGCACCACCCAGGGCAAACAGCAACAAGCCAATAATGATCAAAGGCTTACGACTAAAGCGGTCGGCCAGCAAACTAAATGGTATTTGTAAAATGGCCTGGGTTAAACCATAGACCCCAACAGCTAAACCAATCAGTGCAGGGGTTGCCCCTTGATATGACTGCCCTGCCACCGAAAACACAGGAATAATCATGAACAAGCCCAACATACGCAGTGCAAAAATACTGCTTAAGGCAAAGGTTGAACGGCGTTCTAAAGCATTCATCATATTAATTGGCTTGGGTCTATAAAATTCATTTCGATGGATTATCCTACAACATTCATATTATAAATGCTGATTTTTCAGGAATGAACCACCATAAAAAAGGACGCATTTTCATGCGTCCCTATTGTACTCGGTTTTCTTAAAAAACCATTAATGGATTCGTTCTTGACGTTTGCTATATTGAATGGAAGCAATGACTGCCCAGACAATAAACGCTACACCAATTAAACCGGTGACTACTTCCGGCACATGTACACCGGTACCACTGGCCAGCATAATGAAGGCTAAAGCTCCAATAGCATAATGCGCGCCGTGTTCAAGATAGATATAAGCATCCAAGGTACCTTTTTCTACCAGATAAATGGTCATTGAACGCACAAACATGGCACCAATCGCCAGACCGAGCATAATGATCACCACATCCGAAGTAATAGCAAAAGCACCGATTACACCATCAAAACTGAACGATGCATCCAGTACTTCCAGGTAAATAAAACCGCCTAAACCGGCTTTAATAACGCCTGTAGAGGCACCACTGGCATCATGTGCTACAGCATTACCCTCTTCATCAATTTCAGGTTCACCACCTAACAAGTGGCTCAATACTTGAACCCCAATGTAAATCACAATTCCCCAAATCCCGGCCATGGTCACCACTAAACGTGTGGCCTCTTCTACATTGGCTGCCATGATCAGCAAGCCAATTAAAGCAAGGAAGACTGACATTGCCGGTACATTAGCCAGATTGGATAAACGCGCTTCCAGCCATCTAAACCAGTGGGTATCTTTTTCGCTGTCCAGGAAGAAATTCAGGAACACCAGTAACAGGAATGAACCACCAAAGGCTGCAATTTCCGCATGATGGGCCATCAGCTTTTCGGAATAACTGATCGGATCGTTTAGGGCCATTTTCACGACTTCGAACATGCCCATGTCAGCAGTTACGGCAACAATCACAATCGGGAACACCAGACGCATACCGAACACGGCAATGATGATCCCAACCGTCAAGAAAATCATTTTCCAGAAATGATCCCAGCCTCTGAGCACAGAGGCGTTCACCACCGCATTATCGAAAGAAAGAGACACTTCCATAACAGCCAAAATAGCCGTAATGGTCAGTGCCGTGAACATGGTCTTTACCCCTGCTTCCGGGCCATGGGTAAATCCCCAGTATGCAGATATAGCCAGACACACGATGGTAAAAATAATGGAGAAACCAAAATGTTTCATTATGATAAATCGACCTATAGACAAATAATTTATATCAAGTGCATTGGGCAGAACCTAAAAGAGAGCACTTGAAATTTGATCGCTTCAATTATGACGGCTTTTTTTACTTTAATCCAAAGTTCTTGGTATGATTTTTTTTGAGTACAAATACACTATTTTTTCTACTGCATATCTTGAGTTGAAAACTCTTGTTATAGTCCCGCCTTCTGTAAATTCTTCTTTTAACATCGACAGGATGATGACATGAGCTTTTCTCAAGATGTATGGCAACGCAACTTGGCTTTATACGAAAAAACTTTAGCCCTGCCATTTAACCAAGAACTTGCACAAGGGACTTTGAGCAAAGACGTTTTTAGTCATTATGTGATTCAGGATGCGCATTATTTACTGGCTTATGGCCGTGCACTGGCGGTCTGTGCTGCAAAAGCATTTACAGCGGAAGATGTCATGCAGTTTTCAGATGCTGCCAGGATTGCCATTGTGGTAGAACGCAGCCTGCATGCTGACTTTATGCAGGAATTTGACATTAGCCAAGAAGAATTTAGAACCACGCCACTGACTCTGGCTTGTCATCATTACACTTCATTTTTAACCGCCACAGCCTGGTCAGAAAGCTATCCGGTGGTTCTGGCTTCTTTACTGCCCTGTTTTTGGATTTATGCTGAAGTCGGTAAAGCGATTGTTCAACATTCCATTCCGAATAATCCTTATCAGGCCTGGATTGATACCTATGCCGGTGAAGAGTTTAATCAGGCAGTTCGTAACGTAATTGCGACGGTTGATAGCGTAGCTGCTCGTTGTGATGCAGATACTTTAGAGAAAATGCATCATGCCTATACCACGGCTGCCAAACTGGAATGGCTGTTCTGGGATAGTGCTTATGATCAACGTCAGTGGTTAGGTGTGGATGATTAATCCAAAATACCTATTTCTTTTCGGCGGAGTCTTACAGCTATAACATAAATTGAAACAGCTCATTCGTTACTTTGGTTTCGCCCAAAGTAACCAAAGGCATTTGCCATTCGCAAAACTCGCCGATTACCGAAAAATATAAAATTTTTCGCAGAAACATTACTTTAAAAAAGTAGTTCTGCCTCGAACAGTTGCGAATGGCTCTTCCGCGATAGCAAATATTTTTGATGCTTTAATTTTTGTTTATTAAATCATTACTGCTGAAACATCTGCCAGCCATAAATCAGCCCTGCCGCAGCCACAATCCAGCAAAGGGTTGCTATGCTTAAACAGGACCACATCAACATTTTGCTTGCCAGCATATAAATCATCAGCAAATAAATGGCATAGGGAATTAAAGACCATAAACCCAATATGCCATTTTACGCAAAGCTTCTGCACCCTACTGTTGCGACACAATCACATGGGCAATCAGGGCAAAAGTCGGAAAGAGTGACACCAGACCGGCGATATAAAACGCTTTACTCTTGGACAGAAGGAAAATAATAAGTACAACCGCTACCCTAAAATACATTTCAAAAATAAAGCCAGCATCCCGACCCATCCGAACTGATCAATTTATTAAACCGCATAGTCTAAGCTGAAAAATATCGTTTACTTAAACTAAGTTCAGCACAATCAAAGCCAGCAGTGCAGGCAATGCCTGAATATAAATAATTTTTTTACTTGCGGTAATACCGCCATAAATCCCAGCAACCAGCACACAAGCCAAAAAGAAATTTGCCAGTGCAAGTGCATAGCTTGCAGGCGCAAGTAGCGACCAGATCAGGCCTGCGGCTAAAAAACCATTATACAGACCCTGATTTTGTGCCAGCACCTTGGTGAGTTTTGCCTTTTCTGCAGTATTGCCAAAGGCTTTCATACCCAGAGGTTTATCCCACAAAAACATTTCCAAAATTAAAATATAAAGATGCAACACCGCAATCAGGGCGATCAGAACTTTTGTAATAATCTAGGACTTACGCAGTATTATTTATAGATTCTCTGTGGTAGCAGATGATTTTTATCGAGAATAAAGTCATCAATGAAGTTTTTGATCATTGGTCTAAATAATTTCTTCTGCCAACGATATACATTT
>NZ_VPCP01000108.1:0-7479 GCF_013418145.1 Acinetobacter sp. YH12201
ATAACACAGAAGATTTCTGTAAAATCAAACATGGTGGTTAGAGTCTTTGGTTTGTGTAGTAACTTTCTAAATGGCTCTAACCATCTTTTTTTCAAGCGGTTTTCTTATCCGTAATTCGGGTTATTTAGCAATACGGTCTTTATTTTCCAAAATCTCAGGCAAACTCCGCTCTACCCAGCCAATCAGGTAATTCATTTTTTCTGCGGCTTGCGAGCCTAAAATGGTCAGCTGATATTCCACTTTGGGTGGCACCACCGGATAGACCGTGCGTAGGATAAAACCATCCTGTTCCAGCATTTTTAGCGTTTGTGACAGCATTTTTTCACTCACACCTTCAATGCGCTGTTTCAGCTCACTAAAACGATGCACCCCCTCACTTAAACAACGTAGAACCAATACCGACCATTTGTTCGCGAGATGTTCCAATATTTCCCGTGATGGACATTCATTCGATAACACCTGCCCCAACAAAGGACTGATCGCATATTTACTCACTCAAGCTCTCTCCATCTGTATATTTTTATCTTTTACTTACTATTTTTAATGTACTTACCATTTGTAAGCTATCAGATTAGAATTTCGGCTACAAGTATCATTTTTTAATTAAATTCAGTAAAAATTTCTGCTTATAGCATGAGCTTAAAATAACGGCATAAAAAAAGGAGCCTCTATAGAGACTCCCTTTTACTACTTTAACAAATTATGCATTTGTTTCAGCAGGAATTTTTGGGTAGCTTACGCCGCCCATCTGTTCTGCGATACGTAATACCTGGCAGCTATAACCCACTTCGTTGTCGTACCAAACGTAGCAAGTTAAACGGTTGCCTGAAGTGATTGTTGCTTGCGCATCAAATACACCTGCAGTACGTGAACCGATAAAGTCAGAAGATACCACTTCAGTTGAGTTGGTATAACCGATTTGACCTTGAAGGTTTGAGTTGATTGAGATTTGACGAATGTATTCGTTCACTTCTTCACGATCTACTTCTTTCTCAAGGGTTAAGTTAAGAATAGCCAATGAAACGTTTGGTGTAGGAACGCGTACAGAGTTACCAGTCAACTTGCCTTTAAGCGCAGGAAGTGCTTTAGCAACCGCTTTAGCAGCACCTGTTTCCGTAATAACCATGTTCAATGTTGCAGCACGGCCACGACGGTCAGCTTTATGGTAATTGTCGATCAGGTTCTGGTCGTTTGTGAACGAGTGAACTGTTTCAACGTGACCATTCAGCACTTTGTATTTGTCTTCTAACACTTTAAGTGTTGGCGTGATGGCGTTAGTCGTACAGCTTGCAGCAGAGATGATAGTATCTTCATCAAGAATGTCGGCTTGGTTCACACCGTATACAACGTTCTTCATGTCACCTTTACCAGGTGCAGTCAAGATTACGCGTGCAGCGCCTGGGCATTGAAGATGTTGAGCAAGACCTTCAGCATCACGCCATTTACCCGTGTTATCAATCACCAGTGCATTGTTAATACCGTAAGCAGTGTAGTCCACTTCAGATGGGCTAGATGCATAGATCACTTTAATGAAATTACCGTTTGCAATAATGGCTTCGTTTTCTTCATCAACTGAAATTGTGCCTTGGAACGGACCATGGATAGAGTCGCGACGCAGCAATGAAGCACGTTTTTCCAAATCACCATCAGATGATTTACGCACCACGATTGCTTTAAGATTTAAACCACGACCCAAACCTGATTGGCCAATGATTAAACGCGCAAGAATACGACCGATACGACCAAAACCGTAAAGAACAACATCTTTGCCTTCTACAACCTTCGCATTACCTGCTAAAGATTTCACTGCTTCAGCAACAAAAGCGTCTACGTCACCGCCTTTTTCCTTGAATTCAACAGCAAGTTTACCTAGATCAATTTCTGCTGAACCAATATTTTCAATTTTAGCTAAAGCTTCTAAAATCGGGAAAGTGTGAACCACAGAAAGCTCAACATCCATAACACGTGTACGGCGATGCGCTTTTAAAATCTGGATTACTGAACGGTTAACTAAAGAACGACCGTATACAGAAGTCACGATATTTTTTTCACGATATAGTTGACCAATCAGGGCAATCATACGTTCCGCGATTTCTTCACGGTTTTTCCAGCGACCTTGGTGCTCTGCATGTAGGGCGATGATAGTGTCTTTGCTCACAGCTACGTCCTCTAATTAATTGTATATCTAGGCATAAATTTCAAACCCGACAATTGTAAAGGAATTATCAGCAACTTTGAATCAAAAGCTGAATGTTCAACGTGCTTTTTACGATATATTCACTATAAATTTATAAAATAGTTGTAATTATTTTCATGATTTTACTGTTAAAAGATCAGAAAGCGATTTAAAAAGTAAAAGTATACTTTTTTGTTAAATGTTGCTTAATCAAACAACCTGAGTTTTTACCCAGTTTACCGAATGCAGTCTATTTCAAACGATCCTGATAGTTTTCCACATTTTGATTCAGTGCACGCTGTTTATGCTTTTGTTTGATGATATGAATTGTACCCTCAATGACCAGCAATAAAACGGCAATCCAGATGGGAATATACGTCAGCCATTCTCCTGTCTCAACCCGTTCCCCCAACACAATAGAAGCAAAGGCCAAAAGCACGGGCTCGAGATAACTCAGCAATCCAAAAATCACAAAAGGCAAATAACGGCTGGCCAGCATATAACTGCCCAGTCCCAACGCACTTAAAAAACCCAAGCCAATCACGGCAATAATTAAATGTGGAAAATGAGCCATTAAACTCAGACTATCGCTATGCATAAAGCCCAAGTAAAAAGCCACTGGTAAAATGAGACATAAATCCCACCAGAAACCGCCCAAATGATCCGTTTTAAAGACCCGGCGTAAAAAGAAATATAAGGGATAAGCCAAAGCAACATAAACTGTTTCCCAGGCGATACTGCCGATACGCCAGATTTCATGTCCTACTCCTAAAATAGCCAACATCACGGCAGCCAACTGCCATTTCGACAGTTTTTCCTTGTAAAGCACACAACCCACCAGCACCATCACCAAAGGCAACAGGAAATACCCCAGTGAAACTTGCAGACCACGACCATTAATGGGACCCCAGAGAAACAGCCACAGTTGTGTAGTGCAAAGCAGGGAGCTAAAAATCAGCCAGATCAGGAACACAGGCTGTTTAACCATACGCTTAAAAATCTGGGAAATATGCTGCAAATCACCAGACCACCACATAAACAGGGTTAGAAAAGGCAGCGTGGCCAGCATGCGCCAGGCAAAAGTCTGTTCGCTGTCCAAAGGTTTTAAAAATTGCGTATAAAAATACAACACCCCAAAAGTAACGGATGCCAATACTGACAAAGCCAAGCCTTTATACATCTTTTACCTCAAGGGGATTCTTCATTTCATGACTTTACGAAACCATCCAAAATACTGGATCATTCAACTTTAAAACCGGAGCTATCTTAACAAATAAAAAACCATGCCTAAGCATGGTTTTGAACTTTTGTTAAAGTATGCAGTATGTTACCTGATCGTCTGCTTGGTATGAATCACATCACCCACGTTATAGCCCAACGACTTGGCATATTCCAAATATTCATTGACGACTGCCTGATCAGGTTGTGGAGTACGGGACAATACCCACATGTATTTGCGGCGTGGCTCCCCTACCAATACCGTCTGATAATTTTCATCAAGTTTAAGCACCCAATAATCACCTCGACCGAAGGGTAACCAGCGAATCGCCTCAGGCAAGAAACTGACTTTTAACTTGGTATTAAAAGGTGCATTTTCAATAAATGCCTCTCCAATCGACTGGGCGAGGTTACCCTCTTTGGTATAGCAGCGGTTATCTACAACCACATTGCCGTTCTCGTTCAGCGTATAGGTCGCGGTGACATCACGATCACACTTGTTTTGAAAATACAGCGGCTTGCGAGCTACTTCATACCAGACACCCAGATATTTATCCAGCTCAACCTTTTCCACCGTTTGTAGTGGCTTGGTTTGCGCATATGCCATTGTCGCCATACCCAAACCCAGCAATACAGCTCCACCGACGGCAATTTTAGCCAGTTTATAGCCCGCTTTTGGAAGATTATCGCCTGTCATAAAAGTACCTTTCAGTCAAAATTTTAAACTCTTTAAGTGCTTACACATTTAAAAATAACGACTCCAACCCAACCATACTGTAGCGTTATGTAAGGTCTGTTGACATTTCATATATGGATTGCCAACAGACCTTAATTATTTTGCAATGAAAATCATCAAGCTAGCTGAGCATCTGTGCCTTCAGACGAACTATTTCATCACGCAGTCGCGCTGCCTGTTCAAACTGCAATTCTTTCGAAGCTTTGAGCATCTCTTTTTCCAGTTTGGACAAATGTTTTGCCAGCAATTTAGGGTCTGCCAAAATGTGACGTTCATCAGCACTTAAGGCACGTGCCTGATCCGAAATTTTCTCGTCAATTTGGTCATCAGTCAGCACTTCACCGGTATCGATATCCTGGTTATTTTGACGTTTGGTACTTCTTGGAATAATCCCATGCAGCTCATTAAACTCGATCTGTTTGGCTCGGCGGCGCTCAGTTTCATCCATGGCTTTTTGCATGGAGTCGGTAATGCGATCTGCATACAGAATGGCTTTACCGTTCACGTTACGTGCAGCACGACCAATGGTTTGAATCAGTGAGCGCTCCGAACGCAGGAAGCCTTCTTTATCGGCGTCCAGAATGGCCACAAGGGACACTTCCGGCATATCCAGACCTTCCCGCAGCAGGTTAATACCGACCAGTACATCATGCACACCGCTACGCAGCTCATGGATAATCTTGGTTCGTTCCACGGTATCAATGTCTGAATGCAGATAAGCCACCTTGACCCCGTATTCTTTTAAATACGAGGTTAAGTCTTCCGCCATTCGTTTGGTCAAGGTCGTAACCAGAACACGTTCATCCAGTTCCTTACGGATATTGATTTCCGAAAGCACATCATCGACCTGAGTCAGCACGGGACGAATTTCGATTTCAGGATCGACCAGTCCGGTTGGACGAACCACCTGCTCGGCAATCTGCTGCGCTTTTTCCAGCTCATATTTTGCCGGTGTGGCACTGACATAAATCGTGGATGGAATAATACGTTCCCATTCTTCAAACTGCATCGGACGGTTATCTAACGCACTCGGCAAACGGAAACCATAATTGACCAGATTTTCCTTACGTGAACGGTCACCCTTATACATGGCACCAATTTGCGGCACCGTGACATGCGATTCATCAATAATCAGCAAGGCATCATCGGGAATATAGTCAAATAAGGTCGGTGGTGCCTCGCCTGCCGGACGGCCGGACAAATGACGTGAATAGTTTTCGATGCCGTTGGTATAGCCCAATTGCTGCATCATTTCCAAGTCATAGCGGGTACGCTGTTCAATGCGCTGTGCTTCCAGTAATTTGTCATTAGCCCTAAAGAAACCTAAACGCTCCTGAAGTTCTTCACGAATGGTACCAATGGCACGCTGTAAATTATCCTTCGGAGTAACATAATGACTTTTAGGATAAATGGTCACGCGTGGAACTTTACGCACCATTTTTCCGGTTAAGGGATCAAACCAGCGAATGGAATCGACTTCATCATCAAACAGTTCAATGCGGATGGCATCCTGATCCGACTCAGCCGGAAAAATATCAATAATTTCACCACGGATACGGTAAGTACCACGCAAGAATTCCAGTTCGTTACGGCTATATTGCATTTCTACCAGACGGCGAATAATGTCATCACGGCTGATCCGGTCGCCCTGCACAATATGCAGCAACATGCTCATATAGGCATTCGGATCACCCAGACCATAAATAGCAGACACCGACGCGACAATGATGGCATCACGGCGTTCGAGTAATGACCGGGTCGCTGAAAGGCGCATCTGGTCTATATGGTCATTAATCGCCGAGTCTTTTTCAATAAAGGTATCGGAAGATGGCACATACGCTTCAGGCTGATAATAGTCGTAATAGCTGACGAAATATTCAACCGCATTATTCGGGAAAAATGACTTGAACTCGCCATACAGCTGTGCAGCCAAGGTTTTGTTATGTGCCATGACGATGGTAGGACGCTGTAACTGGGAAATCACATTGGCCATGGTATAGGTTTTACCTGAACCGGTTACCCCCAACAACAACTGGTCGTGATAGCCTTTTTGAATACCTTTGACTAATTTTTCAATGGCTTGTGGCTGATCCCCCGCAGGCTGATAGCTGGTCACTAATTCAAAAGGTTGATGACTATCCGACATATTATTCAGCTTCTATACACTAATGCAGTTTGAATGATATGAGGGTTAAAGCTCAACATTCAATATCAATCTCCTGATATTTAGCGAGGGACTCATATAAAGAAAATTCCAACATTTTTGTCTTGACCGCATGTGCATTCAATAGCAACATGAGACAAAGCCTCATGATCACAATAAAGCCTATGACTTACCATTACCATGACGAAAGTATTGTCAAAAATCTACCGGAAGATACCGTTTTTGTCTTTGGCAGCAACATGGCAGGAAACCATGCAGGTGGGGCTGCGCGTACTGCCCTGCAATATTTTGGCGCAATGCAAGGCGTAGGACGTGGCTGGTCAGGTCAAAGTTATGCCATTCCCACCATGAACGAACATTTGCAACAGATGCCCTTGTCGCAAATTCAGCACTATATTGATGACTTCAAGATTTATACCAAAAATCATCCGAAAATGACCTATTTCATTACCTCGGTGGGTTGTGGCATTGCTGGCTATAAAACCGAAGAAATTGCCCCAATGTTTAAGGGTATTTCACATAATGTGATTTTTCCCATTTCATTCCGTCCTTTTGTAGAAAGAGCCTTACCCAAGCTGACCCGTCATTTTCTCAGAACGGTATTTACCGATGAGGTCATCTTCTCCTCCCCAGATGAAGATATTACTGCCTCTTTAGATTTATCAGAAAATGAAAAAAGTGCCGCCCGAATTATTCTCAATACCCAAATGTACCCAACCGACAGTAATGGCCGGGACCGAAATTTTGAAATTTCAGACATTTTGCATGTGTTAAACGGTAAGATTTTTGACTGGCAAGACCATTCAGAAGGTTCGATGATGTTTGGCGGAGTCATTCTGGCTTTGCTTGAACTCTACAATATCAACGAAAAAGACTTTATGGATGTCTGGCAAGGTGAACGTGAAATTTCTGCGCCTAAGCCAGAAAACAAGGCCCGTAGAGCTAGTCGCTAAGCTTTAATCCTATTTCATAAAACCGATCTTGAAAGCCAGTTCCTGAATTGGCTTTTTTTATCCACCTGATTTTTTATTTTGAGATACCCTACTCATTAAAAATACATATTAGATCTCTTGCGAAAGTCATTATTGAAAATTTATCCGGTTTACCAGTGCAGCGATTAAGTTAATGCGTAAACCGAATCTTTTCCGTCTATTTCGATAGCGTTCACTTAATATTCTAAATGTT
>NZ_VPCP01000109.1:0-7371 GCF_013418145.1 Acinetobacter sp. YH12201
AAAACATTTAGAATATTAAGTGAACGCTATCGAAATAGACGGAAAAGATTCGGTTTACGCATTAACTTAATCGCTGCACTGGTAAACCGGATAAATTTTCAATAATGACTTTCGCAAGAGATCTATTGAATTTTCTTACTCAAGATAACTTTTACCCACAAGGTACATTTAACCAAATTAGGCATGAAATTCTTTTTCAAATTTTAAAAAACGTAAAAAATATACGTAATGGCTTACCCGATATAGCTGTTTACTTTGCAACAAGTGGCATTTATCAAAAATCAGATGAACATGAAGCAATTTTCAAACAAATAAAATATGAAATTGAACAAAAAACTTTTTTCCATCAGGTGAAAGCTGAACCACTAGATAGAGCTAAATTAATTAGTTTATATGATGATACGAACAAAGATATTCAAGCTAAATTAAAATTTCAAGAGTTTTTTGCTATCCCATCAATGCCAAATATTCCTCAGTCATATTTAGCTTTAGTTAATGCTAAAGATTTCATTGATTCAATATTATTCGATGAAGACAAAAATATAAAAAATAATATTTTTGAAGAAAATATACGTGCTTATTTAGGTGAAGAAGTTTATGTAAACTCAAATATAAAAAAATCACTTGAAGAAGAAAAGTCACAAAAAATATTTTCTGTATTAAATAATGGAATTACCATTATTTCGCCTGATTTAGCATTTTCCCCAAGTGATAAAACTATTGACCTAACAAATTATCAAATTATCAATGGATGTCAAACTAGTAATGTATTATTTGAAAATCGGGACATTATTAATGATGATACAAAAATTATCGTTAAGTTTATCTCGACTACTCATGAAGAAACTATTACAAAAATTATATCATCTACTAATAATCAGTCTAATATCGACAACAATGCATTTCTTGGTCTAAAAGAAAAAACTCGTATGGTTCAAAGATATTTTGAAACCATGAACAATACGGTAGGTGATGAAAACAGAGTATATTTTGAAAGAAGGCAGAATGAATACTCTCAATCAGATTATCAAAAATCACGTATATTTGATCTAAGAACTGTAGTACAGGCATATAATGCAATGATACTTGAAGAACCATTTAACTCATCTCGTTACGTGAAAAAAATATTTGAATCTAATGAGTTATTTAAAGATGATGATGAAGAAAGCTTATACTATATCTGTTCATTAGCTCTGTATAAAATTCATGTAGCTATTAACAGTAAAAAACTTAAATACTCAAATTTAAAATGGCATGTCTTATTCATTATGAAATATGTGGCCACAAAATCTAATAAAAATTGGACACGTAATAGTAAAAAATCAAATCAAAATGTGAAAAAAATTATTGAAACCTTAACTGATAAAGAAAAGTTTGAAAATGCGCTAAATGAATACTTAGCTATTATTGAATCATTACCTATTCCAACTTCTGATGAAATAAAGAGACAAAAATATACAGCTGATTTAAGAAGTAAAACTTTTGAATACTTAAATTTTTAAGAAAAATTACCTTTTAACGATATTTGACATAAGCTAAAAAAGATGTCCTGGTGACATCTTTTTTTGATTTTGGAGTGTTTAAAAAATTAGGTACTATTTTCCTTACTGCTCTAAATTCAAGAACCTTAAAGCCTCTTAAATATCCTCAGCAACTTTCTGCGCCAACAATGTCGCAAAATGCTGTTTAATCCTATTTCCCTGTGCATCTACCCGATGCAACTCACCGACATTTTCATTATATTTCACAATGTTCCAGCCCTCATAAAGCGCACTTAACTCCCCTGCTTTAAAGGCAAAAGGAAAGTCAGGCTGTGCCGGAAGGTCGTCCGTATTCATCGCACAGACAATCAGGTTATAGCCTCCCGGAACAGTCGCTTGTTGCATCTGCTTAATCAGAGGTTTCACCGTTTGGGCTTGCAAGAACATCATCACCACAGTACAGCAAATAAAATCATAACGGCCGGTAATACTTGGGTCTGCATTTAAATCACGCTGTTGCACCTGAATATTATCAATCTGCTCACTCTGAATAATCTGCCTCAACTTTTGCAGGCTGTTTTCATTGACATCCCAGGCATCCACCTCAAAACCATGCTGACTTAAATACAGCGTATTACGCCCCTGCCCGCAGCCAACATCGAGGGCACGGCCACCTTGCAAATATGGCGTAGCAGCCAGAATTTCAGAGTGCGTGGGTGAAAGCTGATATTTTTTATAAAAATAATCCTGTGGCAGACAGTAAAACTGTAGCTGACATTCAATGTCATCACTGGCAGAAACAATTTTATGCCATGCTTGCGGTTCAATAAACGGAGGTTGCTGCTCTAGGCTAAAAACATGCTCAGACTTTACGGCTCCCGATTCCTCCAGCATGGCAAAATGCAGCTCACCCTTGAATACGGTTAATTTTGCCCAGGTACCGGCTTTGGTATTGTGCTGGTTTTTAAACCCTTGCGGGATACTCTGCTGTGTCCAGACAGGGAGTTCTTTATAACAAATAAGCTGTTGCATAAAAGGCTGTACTCCAAAGCATCGGTCGGTGGTCGGGCTGACTCAATCAGTTGATGATCTATGTTTTAGCATAGCCCGTTCCACAGCAGAATGAAATAAGCCAATGAGATGCCATTCAGGCAAACTAAAAACCCTATAGAAAAACAAAGACTGCCCGATACGGACAGTTTTTGGGGAAACTTTAAAAGCGAGATAAATATTTTTTAATGCAGCAGTTGTTCGCGCAACCATTCCATATATTTTTCTTGGTCCATAAAGTCAGGGGCGCTACCGGTATCCAGACTGTAATACTGCTGATTGAACTGAATCACAATCTGCTCGGTATGATGCCAATCTTCAATCATTTTAAAGTATTGATTAAAGAAAAAACGGTTTTTACCCCAATTGTTCAGGCTTTCCAGTTTTGGGTATTTTTTATTTTCAACAAATTCACTGTATACATGCTGAATATCATCAAAAACGTGTAGGGTTTTCATGACTCACCTGCCTAGATTTTATAATGTGACCTTTGCAACGGTTTTAATCTAGCAACCGAATTTGAATAACAAATGACAGTCTTATTGCAAAACTGTCATGTTTAAAAAGATGAAACGCAGATATTCAACGGCATGATCGCTTTGCCGGGAAAAACGCAAGAAAAACAAATCATGTGCTCATCAAAAATATCCATTTCTCTTTAATTTAACCCGGACCCAACTAAAAACTTAAAAGCAATGTAACTCACCTGCAACATCATGTTATCCATCTGTAATTTTAGTTGAATATTCACACAATTAGGCCCAACTAACGTGTTCCCTTTTAAAAAATGAATCGCCCTAGCGTTAATATAACCAGTACAAAAAACCTCTTAATTCTCACGATTGAGTAATTCCCATGAATATGATTAAAACTGCTATCACTATCGCTGTAGTTGCAGGTACAACCTCTGCTATGGCTGCTACTGCTGTAGAAACCACGCCAGCTGCCAAGGTTGCCGCATTAAAAGCACAAGTAAAAGCAGACACCATTCAAACCGCAAGCACTGTTAAAGCAGCAGCTGCTACAACAAAAGAAAATGTTGAGCTTAAAAGCAAAACTGCTGCACATAAAACTGTCGCTGCCAAAAATGCAACTGTAGCCAAAACAGCTAAGCTAAAAGATGCCACTGTTGCTAAAACCGTAGTAGCAAAAGAAAAAGCTGTCGTTGCCACTCAAACTGCCGCTCACAAAACAGAAGCCGCTAAAGATGCCGCTGTAGCTAAAACTGTAGCAACTAAAGACGCAGCTGTAGCAAAAGCGGTGGAAGCGAAAGACGCAACTGTTGCTAAAACTGTTCAAGTAACAGATGCCACTGCTGCTAAAACTGTCGCTGCAAAAGATGCAACTGTAGCCAAAACAGCTGAAGTAAAAGAAAGCGTTGCTGAAAAAGCAGATGCTGCTAAAACTGAAGTCAAAGCTGAGAAAAAAGGCTTCTTCTCTTGGTTTAAAAAATCTGCGGCTTAATCTGCATCGCGCATTTTAACCGTAAAAAGGATGCCATTCATGAGCATCCTTTTTTAGTTAGCGTGAAAAAGATGGTGATCCACATACTGCCCAACTAGCGAATAGCATTATTCGGTGTATTGGTTCGCTGTTGTTGCAACTGTCTGATGATGTCATTTTGTGAGGTATTTTCCAGAATACCCAAGGAAAGTTGCTCTCTAGCGATTTGTACATTGACTGCTCTACGGTCTATCCCAAAAGGTGCAAGAATAATATACAGACCTTCTCGTGGATCAGGTGACTGCAAACCGCGGGCAATCGCCAGAACATATTGCTGCAATACCCATGGCAAGCTGTTGATGTCTGGCATAGGTGCTTCAGGAACTAGATCGATGGTCATCAACATAGTGGGGTCAACCACAAAATTTTGTGTATCTAGCTGGATCTGCATAATTCTATGTTGCAAAACTCGCTCTCTTTGAGGATCTTCACGATATTCAATAACTCGCGTGGTTTCAGCGCTTAACTTGGAGTCTGTTAAGGGGATTAATCCGGTAGTATCCGTTATATCGGCAAAAGCAGAGGAAATAGAAAAGCTTGCGGTAATCATGACAATTGCGCAGGATAAATTTTTTAGCAGCTTCATGGCAGTTCTACTCAACAATGAATTGAAGTAAATAAACAACCGTCGACAGCTATAATTGTATAGTTTATGCGCCTTTCAGCCACTTGCCCCGGACCAGTGGTCTTGCAAGACATTCTAACTTTCGTTAAAAAACCGGTTCATTTCACCTACTGAAAAAACATCAAATCTGCGTCTATAAAAAAGTGCTGTGCTGAACCATGTTTCTATAAATCAGATTTTTACCTTCTCCTGCTTAGGCTGCCCTGCTGACATAAAAATTCCGTCATAATCTTTATTTTTCTCGCATTCCGACGCGCAAAAGTACAGGAAATGTTACATCTAAGTATTCTGGTCCTGCTTGCAAAACCTCTGAAATCGGCTGCAGCGGGTCATCCGTGTTGTGGTCGTGATAATGCTTGAGCGCCGACCAGGTGTTTAAATAACTGATCAGCTGCTGCGGAGTCCATCGATATTCCAGGCGCAGCTCTGGAACTGCCTGCTCATAAAAAGGAAACGGAATGGTTTGATACAGCTCATCAATATAACGGCGTTCACGATCCCAATACTCTTTTAAGGTTTCAGCATACAGCTGCTGAACCAAGGCATTGATTGCCGCATCCTGAACCTGAATGAGACCATAGCCAATAACCGCCAGCACCCCTTGAGGTTTAAGCACCCGTTTGACTTCTTTATAGAATGCATCGAAATCAAACCAGTGAATCGCTTCTGCCACCGTCACCAAATCGACGGAGTGCTCCGGAATCGTGGTCTGCTCTGCCACCTGTAGCTGATAGCTGACATTTTCAAAATAAGGGGCCTGCTGTAATTGCGCTGCGCTAATATCAGTCGCCACCACATGCTCGAAATACGGTGCCAGAAGCTGGGTAAACTGCCCCGAACCGGCACCACAATCCCAGGCAAAAGTTCGTTCAGGTACATGCTTTAAAATTTCCTGGACAATTTCTGCAGAATAAGCCGGACGGGCCTGTTTATAGCGCAAGCTGTCATCAGAAAACAGATCTTTCATTTAACGATGCTCATAATATTTATAAATTTAATCAATGACCTGATCAATCCTAAAACTGGTCTGGGCAATGAGCACCCGCTGATTATTCAATTGATAATATTTAACATCGTATGGAACCAATTTCCAGCTCTGGGCAGGATTAAAACTGACACGGCGATTCCCGACTGGCTGAGCATGTAACGGAGTAATGATCTCTGAAGAACATGACTAGCTCACAGGCTGAAAACAGCCCCAATTTTCAACTGCGCAGGCATTTGCCACTTTCTCGCGGCGGCAAATATAGGCTTCGCTGGCAAAGCTAAGGATTTTTTCAAAAGAAAAATGATTACTTTTTCGGTGTCGGTAGCTCAGGTACAGAAAAATTATTTATAGAATGTTCAATCGTACCAATGCTGACATTTTTCAGGTCGAGCTGTATATGCATATCACGATCGATGGGCTGCATACTGTTGCTATTGCTACGATCAATATGCTGCATACTGTTGCTACGGTTTATACCAAAGGGTTGCAACATAATATACAAGCCTTGTGTAGGATCACTCGACTGTAAACCCTGAGCAATACTCAATACATACTGTTGTAGAAAGGGCGATAACGAATTTAGGTCGGGTTGTGCTTGTAAGGGCTGAATTTCCAGATTGGCAACCACATGGCTGTCAATCATAAAGTTTTGTGCTTCACGTGAATTACGAATAACTTGATGCTGTAAAGCACGGAGATTTTTTTCATCATTCTGATACGGCACAATCCCGGTTTCTGTACGTAACTCTGGCTCGGCCAGTACGTGCAGGGTGGGTAAGGTCACCGCGTCATCCGCGTGGACCATCATGCTCCATGGACAGCCCAATATCAGCAGCAAAGGATATATTTTTATAAATTTCATAAACTTGCCTCGCAACGTAATTTCAGGACAATGCAGTTTTACACCATGCAAGAAAAAAAATTTTCACTGCAACCGTATACGTTTTATAGCCTACCTGAAAATCAATTTTGGCTCACCTTGACTCGGATAAACGGTCTTTTTCACTTTCTTAAATCTATTATGGGTATGCAATTTTTCTTGGAATTTTAATGCGCTTTGCATGTAATTATAATTCTCTATGACCAACCTAGAGGCGAAAAAAAAACCTCAAACAGTGTTTGAGGTTTTTTTTGAATATGGTGGCGAGACCCAGGATCGAACTGGGGACACACGGATTTTCAATCCGTTGCTCTACCTACTGAGCTATCACGCCGATGCGGTGTATTAAGCCGTATCTGTTCTCAATAGTCAATATAATTCATGACATTTTTATTTAATCGAATATTTTTTACCCAAAAAAAATCCCTGATGGGATCAGGGATTGAAATCTTGAAATAGATTTTAAATATGGTGGCGAGACCCAGGATCGAACTGGGGACACACGGATTTTCAATCCGTTGCTCTACCTACTGAGCTATCACGCCGATGTCGCGTATTAAACAGTTTAAGTGTTTTTCAGTCAAGCAGGTTTTTAGCTTTTTCAAGCAAGTGCTTACTTTTAAGGCAAATTGATGTTTATTTGCTTATTTTTTATTTAAAATTCAATGGATCATCTAAGCCAGCATTATTTTCAGGCATAAAAAAACAGCACCATGGCCATTGCTGTCCCACAATTTTTCACAAGAGGAAGCTCATTTGAGCTTCCTCTTGTTTTATGGGTATTTTATCGGGTGAAAATAAAGCTTTTAAAGTTCTTCTTTCAAACAAATTCACTTGAATTATT
>NZ_VPCP01000110.1:0-7344 GCF_013418145.1 Acinetobacter sp. YH12201
TCGTTCGGTAAATAACTTCATGGTGAATATCATGGCTGCTGTAGTGGCTTATTGTTTGAATCCCAATAAGCCAACTTTCCAAAATATGCTAAAAGGCTAAGCAGATTTCGTCGAACTCAGGTTAATTAAATAAGTAATTAAAAAATATATAAAAAATCCCGCTCTAAAGCGGGATTTTTTTGAATCTATAAAACTTAGTAAATCGCCATATGATTGCGATATATAAAGTATGTAAACAACTGTTTTAATTATACTATTTTATAAGTATTAAATATTTAACCTCCCATTTAACCTCTTATCGTGTTCTATACTCCCTCTTATTGAGTGATAAATTATTTTTTTACTCACTGTGACCGATAGCGGAAATCCTGTATCGGTATAAGGGAATATTTGAAGGTATCGACCCATTCAGTAAACGACCGACCTATTAACCATATTCGGCCCTATCTCGCGCCCGCGCGTTTTCTTAATTATTGCCTGATGGTATAGCGGTTTGCTGTGTTTTTTCGCTGCTCTTCTTTTTTGTGGCTCAGGTGGGATTAGATTTAGAATCCTATCCTTTGTGGTTCGGTTCAGTTTAACGAGCGTATTTTTTCGTTGGCTGAATACCGTTGCTCACTTTTGAGCATCGCTTTTTATGGCGTGGTCATTTTGACCATACCCACACTGTATGACTGTACGAAAGTTTCGTAGTTCATCACTACTACGGAAAACTCAGGTTAGCCAACGCAATTTTGCGCTGTCCTACTTCAGAAAACTTCAGTTTTAAAAATACAAAACCTAATAAAACCTAATATTCAAAAATGCCATGCTGTTATCAATTGTTATGGTTTGGATTACTGCAAAATACTACTTTTCACTTACTGCTCGGACTTGTCAAAACTTGACATTGATAACCTGTCAAAACCTGTTATTTAAAACGCTGCACATGTTAGTAAATGTTAGTTTTTCGGACTGCTCAAACGCTTTGAACCTCACAAAACCTCACTTTCATTACGGCACCATTACGGCATGTTTTTCTGCTGCACTGTTAAGAATTGATAAGGTTTAAACCTGATAAAACCTGAAATTTGTTATACGTAGTCATACAAGATAGGTAGTCGTTTAAAACGGCGTAAACCTTGCTGTACCTATATTTGAGTATGGTTTTAATGGACTTTTTAATGTGGTGCTGTAAAACAAGAAATTCTTTACGTAGCTATACAAAATAGGGGGTCTTTCTTTGATGTACTTTGACGGAGTGGGATTTCCTCAAAATAGTGGTAAACCTTTCTACATATAGCTTTTAAGGTGTTTTGATGGTCTTTCTACTGGTGTCCATCAAGGAAATTAATTAAACGCCGTAGAGAATAATTTAAGGCCGTTTTGCTGTACGTAGCTGTACGAAATCAAAGTTATTAAATCGCTGTATGCCTTGCTGTAATCGGCATAGGTGGCATTTCTTACAAGTACCCTGTAAAGCAAAATTTAGCATGACGTAGCATGACAAAACCGCATTTCTTGTTTGACGTAGTTTGACAGAATCAAAGCCATACTAAACCGCCGTACCCTTTGCATAGCTTGGCTTTGAGTGCATTTTTATAGGTGTTTTTATGAGTACCTTGTCCAACAAATACAAAAGGCTTGTCGTACAAGATTTTGCGACACGTAGAGACACGAAATTGATTTGTTTTGCTTGACGTAGCTTGACGAAATGCAGTTTTAATAAAATGGCTGTAATGCTTATATAGTAAGGCTTTGACATTGTTTTTATGGTGCTTTTTGGTGGGGTGCTGTCAAGGTAAATTAAAGGTATGTTGTATAGCTAAAAATAACTAACTTATGACTAGGTTTAGCTATTTGGTATAAATTTTAATTTAAGTAAACTATTAATTAAGTTTATCTAACAATTTGATTTAATTAACATTATTTGAATTTTTGATATATTTCGCCACTGAATATTATTTGAATAGTGTACAAAATAATCAACAGAAACTGCTGTAGTTTCTCAATTGCCTACTCCATGGCTAATTGTTTATAAGCCCACGTTGTCTTTCCTGTAGTGGGCTTTTTTTTGCATGGATTTTAATTGTCATCATGCCTTAGATGGGTAGCATTTCAAATGCCACCCTTTCGGATTTGAAATCCAGTAGGGTGCATTCAACTTATTGTTATCAAAGCAAAGCTCAAAATTGAGCATTCATGCCAGGTGAATATAATTTGTTGTTTTTACAGGTAAACGCAAAATTGCGTTTTGTCTAATTAGACTGCACCGATCTAAAGCTGTCTAAAGCTACTCATTCGGTTATCACGATTTCCATGATGGTTGAATCTGTATGGTGATAATGACCACTCAGCCAATAAAAAAGCTCCCCATATTTAGGGAGCTTCGATTAAAGCAATTGTAGCTCATCAGCTCGAATCTCTGTCACTTCCCGATCTGCACCGCTTTGGTCTTTCCACTTTCTTGTACGTAAGCTGCCCTCTATATAAACCTTTCCGCCTTTCTTGAGGTATTTACTCGCAATCTCGGCTACCCGCTTGAGTTGTTCTTACGTGTGATCACGGTCAGCCTTGAAACCATAAAGATTGTGAAGACGTTGCCAAAATTGGATATTTAATTTTATCGACTAAAGACACGGCGCAATATGCGCCGTTTTTTTATTGATCTAAAAACAAGCGGTTGATTCAATAAGTAGGATTAAAAGCTCACATTTTAAACGTAGTCAGTGCGCGCTTATCTTACTTTATGACATAAAGTAAGAGTCCCTTTTAAATCCTTACGGGACAACGATGAAAATTATGCTATTAAAACTCGAGGAAGTTGCGAATTTAATCGAGCAGGCTGAACTGTCAGGTAACATCGTTCAGCAACAGCAAACACCAAATGAGGTAATTTATTGCATTCAAGACGGTACAAATGAATGCTTGCTCATTAATACACCGTGTAATAGTTATCTAATTACTCACAGCGATTATAGCAATGATCGATCCGTCGCCCCCCTATCGTTCAATCCTCCTAGACCAAACAAATGCCGGCACACGTTACGATACTCCTAATATAAAAAGCCCACTTATAAAAGTGGGCTTTTCAATCACCAAGTAGCTAAATTGGTAGCTAGATAGCTTTAAATTTAAAATTAAACCAATAAAAACAACAGGTTAAAAAACTAATAAATCGCCATATGATTACGATGGATCATCTCTAGTGAACGTGCTTCGCCTAAAACCTGATGTACTTTATCCGATGCCAGCCCTTTGACAATTTCCGCAGAACGCGAACTGAAGTTGACACGGCCGACAGCAATGCGATGACCCTCTTGGTCTACACACTCCACCACATCACCACGCTCAAAGTGACCTTCCACTGCTTTGACCCCTACAGGTAACAAACTGCGGTGATTGTCTTTAATCGCTTTGACTGCACCATCATCAAGAACCAGACGGCCAGCCGTTTGTAGATGTGCCGCCAACCATTGCTGATGTGCGGTAATACGGTCATTATCCGTAATAAACAAAGTACCTAACAATTCACCCGACATTAAACGCGCCAAGACATTATCACTTTCACCACTGGCAATCAGGGTTGGACAACCCGATTTTGCTGCCAGACGTGCAGCACGGACTTTGGTCAGCATACCGCCACGACCAAATTTACCGCCACCACCGGCCATATCAAACAGGCTTTCATCCAAAGCACGCACAGTATGGAACAGTATGGCATTCGGATTAGAACGTGGATCGGAGTCAAACATGCCTTGCTGATCGGTCAAGATAATCAGCAAATCTGCATGCACCTGACCTGCGACCATGGCTGCCAGTGTGTCGTTATCACCAAAGCGGATTTCATCGGTAGAAACCGTGTCATTTTCATTGATCACTGGAATCACACGCCAGTCAATCAGGTGCTGCAGGGCATCACATGAATTGAGATAGCGACGGCGGTCTGCCAGGTCATCATGAGTCAGTAAAACCTGCGCCGTTTGAATGGAATGATTTTCCAGAACACTCGACCAGGTTTGAATCAGCCCCATTTGACCAATAGCAGCACAAGCCTGAAGACTGGGTAGATCGGTGGGTCGATTCTCAAGTTTCATTCGCACCATACCTTCAGCCACAGCACCGGAAGACACCAGAATAATCTCATGTCCTGCATTGTGCAGATCTGCAATCTGTTTCGCCCAATGCGAAATTGCATCCAGATCTAACCCTGTTCCGTTTGCTGTGAGTAAAGATGATCCGATTTTAACAACGATTCGTTTACAAGCCTTGAGCTGACGTTGCCCATCTACCACTTCTATCATCTTGTCCTCAGTTACTCTTATTGCAGAGCTTAACGTACGTAGTACACTTCCATTTCACCATCATCACCGTCTTCATCATCATCGTCGTCACCTAGAATACCGGCAAGACGCTGTTGACGACGCATCTCACGATACGCTTCTTTCGCTGCGATGGTTTGTTCACGTGTTTCAGCTTCAAGCTGGTCACGGAACGCTTTTAATTGTGCTGCGTATTCTGGATCTTCAGCTTCGAGTTCACGTTGTTTCTCGATTTCATCCATGAGGTAATACACAACTTCTTTAGTCCCTTCAGACATGAGGCCTGAAGTTTTGAATACCGGACCTGTCCATTGCATTTCCTCAAGAAGATGCTTACACCATTCTTCACGCGTATCTTCGTCAAGTTGGTCAACCTTGTTCAGCACCAGTACCACTGGCAATTTAGCAAGTGTTGGAGAGAATTTTTTTAACTCATTCAAAATTGCTTTGGCATTGTGTGCCGGATCTGAACCGTCAATAGGCTGTACATCGACAATGTGCAACAAAATACGGGTACGGGCCAGATGCTTAAGGAAACGAATACCCAGACCCGCACCTTCAGATGCACCTTCAATCAGTCCAGGAATATCGGCCATCACAAATGAACGGTGACGGTCGGCATCTACCACACCCAGATTCGGCACCATGGTGGTAAATGGATAGTCTGCAACTTTTGGTTTTGCAGCAGAAACCGCACGAATAAAGGTCGATTTACCTGCGTTAGGCATCCCGAGCAAGCCAACATCCGCCAATACTTTAAGTTCTAGACGCACTTCACGGAATTCACCTTTGGCACCGTGAGTACATTTACGTGGTGAACGGTTGGTCGAAGATTTGAAGTGAGTATTCCCTAAACCACCTTCACCGCCTGCTGCAACCAATACACGCTGACCATCAGCGACCAGGTCACCGATGATATCGCCAGATTCTGTATCTACAATGGTGGTTCCAACCGGAACCAGTAATACGGTGTCTTCACCGCCGCGGCCTGCACAGTTTGCACCGCGACCATTTTTTGCACGTTCTGCACGGAATTTACGTGTATAACGATAATCTACTAGGGTGCTGGTGTCGTCGTCGGCCTGAATATAAATACTACCGCCACGGCCACCGTCACCACCATCTGGACCACCAAATGGTACGAACTTTTCACGGCGAAAACTGGCTACGCCATTGCCACCGTCGCCAGCCTCTACGGTAATGACTGCTTCATCAACAAAGCGCATGCTGCCAATCCTCTAAAAACTTTAAAACCCCATATTCTGCCATATTTTAAAGAATTTCTCGAATATATTTATTCAGCACTGCATGAAGATGACTGAATTCAGCCTTATTTTATAAACATCAATCAAAAAGCTGATGTTGTCCGATCTTTTTGCCAAGCAATTATTTTCCAACCGTTGATATAAATTAATGATCACATGATTGATTTTACTTATTTCAGAATCTGAACATCTCTCCTTATAGTGCATGCAGCGTTGTTTGAGTCCTGATCATGTCTTTGCCAAAACCTGAAACTGTCAGCCCTTTGTCATCACAATTTGTATTGCTTATGGCAATCGCCTGCGGTTTATGTGCCGGTTCGGCTTATTTTAATCAGCCGCTGATTTATTCGATTGAAAAGAGTTTGAAAATTAGCACCAGTCAGGCTGGCTTAACCGTCGTGCTTGCCCAAATTGGTTATGTGCTTGGCTTAATGCTGTTGGTTCCTTTAGGCGACTTCCTGAATAAACGTAAACTTGTGGTCAGTTTGATGGTATTTGCTGCCATATCGCAAATTCTGCTGTCATTGAGCACCACCCTCAGCACCTTATACCTTTTCACCCTGTGTGCCACCTTTGGGGCAATTTCCGCTCAGGTTCTGATTCCTTTTGCCTCAACCATTAGTCCACCAGAATCCAGTGCTGCAACGGTTGGAAAACTCATGAGCGGTTTGGTGATGGGGATTATACTGTCACGGACCTTTGCCGGTTTTGTCTCAACATACTGGTCCTGGGAAGCTGTGTATTTATCCAGTGGCGTGATCACCCTGCTGTTTGCTGTTGTGATGTGGAAAAAATTACCGAATACTCAACCTCAAACCGGCTTAACCATCAGCAGTATTTACCGTTCACTGTTTACACTTGCCCGAAACAATCCACATTTAATCCGTCGTGCCTGTGCCGGTGCTTTGGGCTTTGGCATCTTGTCGATGGTCTTTACCTCGATGACCTTTGTCCTAGGCAATGCGCCTTACTACTTTAGTGATTTTGAAATTGGCCTGTTTGGCTTGCTCGGTGTTATCGGGATTTATTCATCGAGCTGGTCGGGCAAAACCGTGGGGCAAGGCAAGGAAAATCTGGTCGCAAAACTGTGTATTTTTCTGATGCTGTTTTCATGTATTCCCCTGTTCTTTGCCCAGCAGAATATTTGGGTTTATGCGCTTGGGGTTTTGATGAGTTATTTTGGCCTCACCGCCTTTCATGTCCTAAACCAAAATCTGGTTTACCGGATTGACCTGAAAGCACGTTCACGGATTAATGCAGTCTATATGACCATCTATTTTTCGGGTGCAGCTTTGGGTTCGCTGGGTGCAGTATATGCATGGGAACACTTTGGGTGGATTGGCTGTGTTGCACTCGGTCTGGTCTTCTCGATTGGAATTTTGCTGATTGACCGTTTTGATTTTAGCCAAATGAAAAAGGGTTAAATTCAGCACAAGGAATAGACCTCAAGGTTTATTCCTTTAAAACTTATAAGACTTAATCTCTAAAATGGATAAACATTTATCCTGTGAATCGTTTCCTGATAAATCTTTGAATCAATAAAGAAAAAGTTCTACAGGCCATAACAAAAGTCCGATCCCTTACCAGTAAAGTCATCACCAGATTTCCGGTCTTTCCAGCTGATGACTGCACACCCAGACAATTTAATTCTTATTTAACCCTAGTTACGGATAAGCTAAATTTCTAACGACATGAATTTTTGGCTTATTCTTCTGACAGAGTTGATAAGCACATAAAGATGAAAATATGCCTGCTAGAAAACCGGAAATAGTCCGATG
>NZ_VPCP01000010.1:0-57253 GCF_013418145.1 Acinetobacter sp. YH12201
GCCCGGACTTAAATCCTATAGAAAAAATGTGGTCACGAGTAAAAATGATTCGCAATAAGTTTAGAGTTAAAGATATTGATAAATTGTTTAAAGATTACTGTAATGATTTATTTGGTATTTAGCTATATATGATTTATATAATGAGGGTGCGATCAGTTATGAAGAAGCATTGCGTAATGCCGACTCCATGAATGAATTGCGCTTGCAGATTAAATTGAAAAGTAACCGACAGGATCAAACGGTTCCAGGTTCAGCTGCATCATTCAGTATGCTGCAAGATAAAGATCCGGAAGAGAATCAAGCTAAGACAGGCCCGGAAACACCTTAATCATAAATGTCTTAAGTCAGATACTTTTTTATTAAAAAATTTGAGCTTTCTTTTTCAATTTGCTTTTTCAAAGATTATTTTTTTAAAGAGTACTGCATTTTTCTGACGATAAAAAAAATCAGCCATACAGGCTGATTTTTTTATTTAAAGCAGTATTACAAACCTGCTTCATATTCACTACTGGAAAGCAGTTTCTCTACATCCGCCATGTTGTCTGGCTTGATTTTATAAATCCAGCCTTTGCCATAAGGGTCATCATTGACAAAATCAGGATCATCTTCAAGTGCTGAGTTTACTTCAACCACTTCACCTGAAACAGGTGCATGAATATCAGAAGCCGTTTTCACCGATTCAACTACGCCTGCCTGTTCACCGGCAGTGATTTTCTGACCCACTTCTGGCGCTTCAACATAGACCAGGTCGCCCAAAGCATCTTGTGCATGGTCGGAAATCCCAGTAATAACCAGATCACCTTCAATTTTGACCCATTCGTGTGTACTTGCGTACTTTAACTCTGAAGGGTGATTCATGGATGACTCCTTTAAAATATTCAAATCATTTTTGCCATGTTTTATACATGTTTTTTGATAAAAACAAAAGTTTATAGATAAGGATCTTTACGCCAATTGCTTGGACTACGCCCACTCCAACGCTTAAATGCACGGCTGAAATTGGCGACATCGCTATAACCAATTTCATCGGCAATCTGCTCAAGCGTGTAATCAGTACGTGACAGCAGGGAAGTGGCATGCCGATAACGTACTTCATCTACCAATGTAGAAAATGAGGTGCCTTCGGCTGCCAGTTGACGTTTTAAAGTGCGATCCGACATATGCAGCCGATCTGCCACATTTTCAATACTTAAATAATGCTGTTCAGAATTGGTCAAAATGTCACGCACCCGCATGGCTAGGCGGCGACGTTCGCCCAAGGCAGACAGTTCCGCTTCACACTGGTTAATCGCAATCTGGCTGGCAATTGGGTCAGCATTGACCATTTTCAAGCTCAGATATTTTTTATCAAAACTGCTTAATAGATGTGGCTGTTCGAAACGGAACTGATGCGATGGAAATTTTGCCATGTAACGTTCAAAACCGGACGGTTTGGGAAAATCAAAATCAATCTCCCCGGACAGGTCCTCACAACCGGTCAGGGCTTTGGCCATGGTAATAATGCCAAAGGTCAGGGCAATGGCAATTTCAGTACGTAAGGGTTCAATATCAAAATCACACTGCAACTGTAAGGTCGCTTTTTCACCAAAGGTGGAAAAATAAAGTTGTAAAAATGGCATACGTAGCTGGATAAACCGGTTCGCCAGTATCAGGGCATCAGTAATGTCATGTGCCGTCATAATGGCATAACCAATAAAACCATGAATCGAGATACGCATCTGGGTGCCCAAATGGAAACCCAGTGTCGGCTCGCCAGTTAAACGTAGTGCATGCTTGACCAGTTCATTGGCAACTGGTGTCGGAATACGAAAGTTGGGGTCTGCCAACTGTTCACTGTTTAAATGAAATGGGGTGAAGAGTGCTTCAGCAGTGTAACCCCAACGGGATACCACATCTAACAGCAGCAGTCCATAAACACCCGGTATGCCTTGATCCTGTCTTGGAGAAATCGTTTTCATGCGCCATCCATTGCATTCATTCGTTTTTCTATTTGTAGATGCCATATTGGCATGAGTTGAAACAGTATTCGATTAAAATTGTTGGACAATATTTTTAAAGCCTGAAAATTATTCAGGCTGAACATCTTTTTTAAAGACCACAATTTTAGTGGTTGAAATAAGTAATACATCATGGTTCTGATTGAATGCCTGAGTCACATAACTGACTATAGCTCGGTCATTTTTACTTTTTGATGGCGTAATTGCCACAATTTCGATCTCGACATGAATCTTATCGCCAGGACGGGTCGGACGCGGCCAGCGCAGGCTGGACTCTGAACCAATCAAACCATAAGCGACCGGAAAACACTCAGTCCATAAACGCATGGTAACTGCACAGGTGTGCCAGCCACTGGCAGCAATGCCATGAAAAACAGGATGTGCTTTGGCCTCATGTTCATCAGTATGAAAAACTTGAGGATCATAAGCATGTGCAAACTGTTTGATTTCTTCTAAGGTCATTTCATATTCACGGCTAATGAAACGATCACCCACTTTTATATCTTCTAAATACAGCATCAATACATATCCTTTTTCTTCAATGCCTGTTGTTCGATTAAAAAACTGCCCGTCTGTCTTTGCCACAAATGTGCATAAATACCACCCAGCGCAACCAGTTCTTCATGCGTGCCTTGCTCTACAATGTTACCTTCATCCAGCACAATCAAACGGTCCATTTGTGCAATGGTGGATAGTCGATGGGCAATCGCAATCACGGTTTTACCTTGCATCAATTCATCCAGACTGGATTGAATTGCCGCCTCTACTTCAGAATCTAAGGCACTGGTGGCTTCGTCTAAAATCAGAATTGGCGCATCTTTTAAAAACACCCGGGCAATGGCGATACGCTGGCGTTGACCACCCGATAGTTTAACACCGCGTTCCCCCACATAGGCTTCATAGCCAGTTTTGCCACGCAAATCAGTGAGCTGTGGAATAAAATCTTCCGCCTTGGCTTTGCGCACGGCTTCAAACATCTCTTCATCTGTTGCATCGGGACGGCCATATTTAATATTTTCAGCCACGGTACGATGTAACAAAGAGGTATCCTGAGTTACAAAAGCAATATTTTTACGCAAACTGTCCTGAGTCACATCTTGAATATTTTGACCATCGATCGAAATACGACCTTGGTTAATATTATAAAAATGCAATAACAGTTGAATCAGGGTCGATTTTCCTGCACCAGAGCGGCCGACAATGCCAATTTTTTCTCCCGGTTTAATGGTTAAATTAAAATGATCAATCACATTTTTATTCTGATAAGCAAAACTGACATCTTCAAATTTAATTTCACCATGCTGTACCTGTAAAGGTTGTGCATCCGGTTTGTCCTGAATGTGAATTGGCCGTCCCAAGGTTTTCATACCATCCTGAATGGTTCCGACATTTTCGAACAGTGCGGATGACTGCCACATCATAAATTCGGCAATACTGTTGAGTTTTAAAATCATGGCGGTCGTTGCAGCAATAATACCGAGTTCGGCCTGACCGTTGATCCATAACCAGATGGCGGTACCTAAAACGCCACCATATAAAACCACACTGAGTAAATTGATGCTGATCTCATACTGTGTGCCCAGGCGCATTTGTTTATATACCGTGATCATGAAATCTTGCATGGATGCTTTGGCATACTTGCTTTCACGCCCAGCATGTGCAAATAGTTTCACGGTTTGAATATTGGTGTAAGCGTCGGTAACACGACCAGTCATGACTGCACGGGCATCGGCCTGCTGGCTTGAAATCTGGCTTAAACGTGGAATAAAAAAGCAGGCAGCACAAATAAACAGTACCAGCCAAAGCAGCAGAGGCAAAATCAGCAACGGAGAAATTGCCCCCAGAACCAGACTGATCGTGACAAAGTAGATCAGAACATAGGCAAGCATATCACCCAAAATCACCCAAAATTCACGTACCGCCAGTGAAGTCTGCATTACTTTGGCAGATAAACGTCCGGCAAAGTCGTTGTGAAAAAAGTCTAGACTTTGCTGTAACAGTAAATTATGGAAACGCCAGCGTAAACGCATGGGAAAAGTACTGTATAAAATTTGATGCTTGATAATAGACTGTATATTGGCAAATAAGATATTGGCCAGCAGAATGCAGCTCAAGATCGTAAGATTTTGGCTATGTTCAGCCAAAAAAATGTCTGGTTGACTCTTGCTTAGCCAGTTCACCAAATCACCAATTTTAGAATAAAGAAAGGCTTCAAAACTTGCAGCAGCTGCGGTAAACAGCACCAGCAACAATAAATAAGGGCGCACACCTTGAGCGGCTTGCCAGACAAAAGGGAAAAAACGGGTAGGAAGTGGTTCGTTTAAACCTTTGGATGGATAAGGATCGACGAGTTTTTCAAACCACTGCAACATGCGAATTTCCTTGAGTAAATGGCTGTTAGGTTGAATATTATTGCAACTTCAATAGTATAAATAATAATTTAATGAATATCTAAAAGTCTGATTAAATCAGTAAACTTTTCATTTTAACGGCTTTGTTACATAAATATTTAAAAGCTGAATTTACTCCAAATCATTAAAATTTAGGAGATCACTTGGGTATGAAGGTCTACCTCACTGGGTAAATTTGTTCAGTACAGCCACACATACATGAATTTCATTAACCTGGCTTTGAAAATGTCTTGAAGTTAATTGATCACCTAACAATTTGATACAGTGCATTTTGGCGTCATCTAAACTTCGTCGATGATAGCCCCCGATCATTTTTTTCAGAAAGTTCTACCTGAGAAACACTGCTTCGCAAGATTAATGGTTTGAATTAATTCATTTCGATCAATTGAACTGATTTTAGAATTTTTTTAGGGCTTGGCATTCTTTTAGGTGGATTCTCCTCAGCACCTTAGAGCAGCATTCAACTGAAACGATTTGTAGATTGCAGTAGTTTTGGGTCTCGCCCTGATTGAACAGGGCGATTCTTTAATATTTCCAAGTCAGATTGCCTTAAACGCCTCTATGGCACGCTTGCGCGATAAGCTTAAATCCACAATTGCCCGTGGGTAATTTAATTTTCGCACCTGTGGGTAAGCATAAGGATCATGGATTTTTTTTGCATCCAGATGTGCCAGTTCCGGTACCCATGTTCGGATATAATCGCCGTTTTTATCAAACTTTTGCGATTGGGTGATTGGGTTGAAGATTCGGAAATAGGGTACTGAATCGGTTCCCGTTGAAGCACACCATTGCCAGCCACCATTATTTGCGGCCAAATTGCCATCAATTAAATGCTGCATAAACCATTTTTCACCCAGACGCCAGTCAATCAGCAGGTTCTTGGTTAAGAACATTGCTGTAATCATACGTACCCGGTTGTGCATCCAACCGGTTTGCAGCAACTGACGCATACCCGCATCTACAATGGGAATTCCAGTCTGACCTTGTTGCCAGGCATGCAGGTCTTGCTCAGCATTACGCCATTGAATCTTCTCAGTATTGCTTTTAAAAGGTTTATGTTTGGAAACGGCAGGAAACTGATAAAGAATGTGTTGATAGAACTCACGCCACAACAATTCATCCAGCCAGGTTTGTTGTCCCGCATTGTCTATATGAAAATGACCATTTTGTTTTCTAAACACGGCTCGTAAGCACTGCCTGATTGAAACCGCACCGATATTTAAGTAAGCAGACAATCGGCTGGTTGAATTAAGATCAGGAAAATCCCGTTCCTGTTGATACTGCTGTATTTTAGAGTCAACAAAATGATTCAAAATATTCAGTGCATAGTCTTCCGTTACCGGCCAAAGCTGCTGTAACTGATCTGATACAGAGCTTTGCATATATGTTGATGCACTGTTTTTCGTTTTTTCTGATTCCAGGTTCAGCGCTATTTTTTCCTGCTTTGCCACTGCTGGATAACATTGCTGTAGGCCAATGCCAAGTAATTCATAACAGCGTTTTTTAAACGCACTAAACACCTGATAAGGCTGATTAGATTTATTTGTGATTGAACCGACAGGAAAAATCGTCTGGTCATGATAAAGCTCAAGCGAAATCTGATGCTTTTCCAGATTTTGTTGCGTTTGGGCATCTCGTTTTAATTCATTCACTCCAATTTCAATATTGGCATGTACAGCGTCAATACCAAGTCGCAGACAAAGCTGTAGCATCTCGTTGGGGACATCTTTCCATAAAGGAATGTGCTTGATCAGCAGTGGAATATTTAGCTGATTGAGCTGTGATTTTAGCGTTTCCAGTTGGCGTAAATAAAATATTTGTTTGGCAGGGCTGTCATCATGTTGTTGCCATTGCTCAGGTGAGAGAATCACCAAGGCAACACAGTTTCCAGATTGAGCTGCATGCCAAAGTGCAGCATGGTCTTGTATACGCAAGTCCTGTCGAAACCATATTAATTGCATGAACGGGGGATGCCTTATTTTCAGTTGAATCATTCAAGTACAAATAAGAATAATAGCAATACGTTTTAACTATTGCATCAGCCCGTTTATTTTTAAAGTTCGGCTTGATCTGCTGAACGTGCCGTGAATTGCCTGAAATCGGCACCGGATGGTGCCTGATAAACTCTTAAACCAAATTCCGGGACAATTGCAATCAAATGATCAAAGATATCAGACTGTATCGCCTCATAATCTTTCCATACTGTCGTATTTGCAAAAGCATAAATTTCCAGGGGCAAACCTTCACTGGTCGGCTGTAATTGTCGAATAATCAGCGATTGATTTTGCGCGATACCTGAATGCTGTTTTAAGTAAAACTCAACATAGGCGCGGAAGGTACCTAAATTGGTTAAACGGCGCTGATTGTATAAAGATTGGTTCGATAGTTGCTGGTTAAAGCTTTCCAGCTCATCATGTTTGCTATTTAAATATTGATCCAGCAATAAAAAATCTTTTAGTTTTTGCTGCTCATCCGGTGTCATAAAATGCACACTACTTTGATCAATAAAGATGGACCTTTTGATGCGGCGCACTCCAGCATACGCCATACCGCGCCAGTTTTTAAAAGTATCTGTTACCAGCTTATTGGTTGGAATAGTAGTTAAGGTTTTGTCAAAATTTTGCACGGTAATGGTATGTAATGACATATCAATGACATCACCGTCGGCATTCAGTGAAGGCATTTCTATCCAGTCACCAATTCGCACCATGTCATAAGATGAAATTTGTACTGAGGCTACCAAGGAGAGAATGGTATTTTGAAATATCAACATCAATACTGCTGCCATGGCACCAAAACCTGCCAGCAAAGTAAAGACATCTTTTTTGAGGAAAGTACCTAAAATCATCAAGCCACAGACAATAAAGATAATCAGCTTAACCAGCTGTAAATAACCTTTAATCGGTTTATTTTTTGATTTGGGATTACGTTGATAAACCAGATTGAAAATACTTAAAAATTCACTGATGGCTAAAGCAAGTGTGAGAAAAATAAATGCCTGTGCCGCCATCTGAACCAAAACAGTTACTTTTTCTGAAAGATGCGGAACAGTGACAATACCGTTCATAATCACAATCGCTGGCACAATGTTTGAAACCCGGCGGATAACACTATGCTGGGCAAAAATGTCCTGATTGACAAATTTCATCTTGGAAATCAGTTGGCGGATACCACGAACCACTACTTGCTTGGCAATAAAATTTGCCAGGAATGCCAGTAAAATTAAAATACTGAGAGAGGTGAACATTTCTAGCCATGGATAGTGATCTGACCAGTCCTGAATATTTTGTATGAATGCCAATTGTTCCAAAAACTTACCTTGAATTTTTTAAATTATGGAATAGTGTATAGCGTTATTTTTTGATTATTATAAAGATAACGTTTTATATACACGAACTCAAATAAAATTCACCAGCTGGGCTGATGCTGAAATTACTTAATTTCTTATCATTATTCTGTTCTTGTTATCTATGCCAATACGAATACTGGCATAGTGAATTCCTTCAATAATTGATGAGCTGGACTTACCACATTAAATCATCTGGAATGACGTAGGCTGCATATGGATCGTCTTCATCGGTGGTCTGTTCATTCTTTTCAGAATTGTTGACAATAATGAAGCCTTCCATCTTGTCGTTAATGCGCTCTGCCAAGGCTTTAGGCAAAACGGCATAACTATCTGCTTCTTTGGCAATAATGAGTGAACCTGCAACCAGCGCATTGTAAATCTGCTGATTGAGATAAATCTTTTTGACTTTATTGTCATCAATAAACTGGTAGGCCACTTCGCCATCGGTATCTTTAATTTTGTGCTGATTGATCATTTGCACAATGGCAGCTTTTAATTCTTTACCCTGTAACAGGCGTTTTTTTTCTAAATCCAGCGCCTGATCGCGAGCCAGCTTTTCTTTCTGGTCTTGAGCAATTTTGGCCTTTAATTCAGCTTCATTGCTTTGTCCGGTACGTTGCTCATGTACGGCCTGTTTTGACAGTTTTTTAGCCTTTTTATTATCGACTAAACCCGCTTTTAGCAATTGAGCCTGTAATGCATTTTTGACCATAATAAATTCCGATATTACTCTTGAGTCTGCCGATAACGATAATAAATAACCCAATAAATCAAGCTAAGTGTCCAGCTTAACATCACTGGGACAAGGTAGGCATGCAATTTTAAATAAGGATAAATCACGCTGGCAAGTAGACCGCCAATGAAAAATCCAAATAAAATGAGCAAGTGCAGAATAATACGTCTACGTTCTACTTTTAGTCCCCGTAACCTGTAGCCTAAAGCCAAGCCTAAATCGGTCAAAACACCCGATAAGTGGGTTGTACGAATAATCGTACCTTTATAATGACTGACCATAGCATTCTGGATACCCATGGCACCACATGCCCAAAGTAAGGCATAACGCGGGAAATAGGGAAGTAAAAGCCAACATAACAGGATAAAAAAAGCCACCAGACTTAAGGGCAAACCGTAGCGGTGTCCTAACTTAAACTGACTATTTCCTAGTATAAATCCACTATAAAATGAGCCAATGACATAGCATAGAATAACCAGGATTAAGTAAAGGATGTGTTCAGGTTCCCACTTGAGTAAAGCCATGGCCAACATGCTGACATTTCCGGTCATATGGGAAACGGACTGATGCAGCACGGTCACCAGTCCGAGAACGTTAATCATTCCTGCATTGACTGCAAGAAAAAAAGCCCCTAATTGAACCCAGAGCGGTAAAGTTTGAAAAGGCATAACGTCACAAAAAAAACTTAATAATGACTATCTTAATCCAAACCGCGGTCAACGGCAGCAGTAAATAGCACATCTGTTGAAGAATTTAATGCAGTTTCTGTTGAATCCTGCAATACGCTAATCACCATACCAATAGCTACCACTTGCATGGCGACATCTGAACTGATCCCAAACAGGCCACAAGCGACAGGAATCAGCAATAAAGATCCCCCGGCAACACCGGAAGCACCACAGGCTGAAATGGTTGCCAGTACCGATAAAACCAGCATGGTGGTGAAATCCACCGAAATACCCAGTGTATTTACAGTGGCTAAGGTGAGGACGGTAATGGTAACAGCAGCCCCCGCCATATTAATCGTTGCTCCTAAAGGAATGGCAACGCTGGCTGTAGATTCAGCAACACCTAAACGTTTGGCCAAATCCAGATTCACAGGAATATTGGCTGCCGAACTGCGAGTAAAAAACGCCGTAATGCCACTTTCGCGTAAACATTGAAAAACCAGTGGATAGGGATTTGCACGGGTCACAAAGGCCACCATCATTGGATTGACTACCAATGCCACAAACAACATGGTGCCAATCAATACTGCTAACAATTGTGCATAGCTCTCACACGTACTTAATCCAGCTTCTGCAAAGGTCACGGCAACCAGACCAAAAATACCCACTGGGGCAAAATTGATGACTAAACGGATCACGGTATTTACGGCATTTGCAGCATCGGTGAGCAATACTTTTGTTGAGTCATGGGCATGACGGAATGCAACCCCCAAAGCAACAGCCCAGGCCAAAATACCAATAAAGTTGGCTTCACTAATCGCAACCACAGGATTGGCCACAAAACTTAAAAGCAGGTTTTTTAAGATTTCAATCAGACTACCGGGTGGTTGCAAGTCTGCATTTGCGGGAATATCCAAAAACAAGGTACTTGGAAAAATGATACTGGCAATTACGGCACTTAATGCAGCCAGTAACATTCCAATTGCATACATTAGTATGATGGGTTTAATTTTCGCGCTATGTCCGACTTTAAAATTAGCAATAGAGGCTAAAACCAGCACAAAAACTAAAATGGGTGCAACAGATTTAAGTGCTTTAATAAACAGGTCACCTAACAGGCTTAAATAAGGAGCCAGATTCGGGAACAAAACAGCAACACCAATACCCAGAATAATGGCGATAATAATTCGGGAGACTAAACTCAAACGCATTAAAGCAGAAAACATAAAGGTGCCTTGTTACAAATACGAGGACTAAAAAATCACAAAAAATATTCGGCATTTTATACCTAAAAGTGATATGGCTAAAAAATAATTTCCATATAAAAACTAACTGCTTATTTTTAAAGTTGATATTTTTAGTTTTTCATCAAATTTTTGCCATATTTTTTAAATATTCAAATAATACAAATGCTTCCGATTATTCTGCTGTGTTGTACTCTGTTAAAAGATTCTATTTTCAAGCTCTTAATAAAATATCAAAGGCAGTCTCAAAAAACCACAGCAGAAATTGAGTGAGATCATTTATATCTGATTTGTCTTAAAATACTTCCGGGGAAAGTTCTTGCATGGCCTGAAAATGAGACAGATAAATCCGGCCACTTAAGTGATGCAGCAGTTTTGAATGTTGTAATTTATCCATCACTGGACCCTTAATTTCGGAAAAATTCAGTTTAATGTTCAGTTTATTTAACTCGGCATTCAGGTCTTCCAGCATTTCCAGCGCGCTCAGATCGATGGCACTAATACTGGAGCAGTTAATGACCACATGCTCTAAATCTGTATACTGACTCACGGCATTAATCAGAAAACCTTTAAAGGTATTGGCATTTAGAAAGGTCAGATTTTCATCTATCCGCATGGACAGGACTGTGTCTGAGGTCAGTACCTGATGACGCTGTATATTTCTAAAATGCTGGGTTCCTTCAACCAGACCAATGACGGCAATATGCGGACGGCTGATCCGCCACAGCAGCAGAATAAAGGTAGAAACAATACCCAGTAGCAAACCAGTCGAGATATCGATGCAGAGCACACCAAAGAAGGTAATCCACATGGCAATACCATCAGCTTTGGAATAACGCCAGGTTTCAATAAAGGGCTTGAAATCAACCAGTTTCCAGATAGAAACGATGATGGTGGCGGCCAGAATACCTAAAGGCAAATCACGGAAAAAGCCGGTAAAATAAAGACTGACCACTACAATAAGCAGAGATGAAATGACCCCTGCCAGCGGAGTTTTGGCACCGGCATCTGCATTGACCACCGTGCGCGATAAGCTTCCGGTAACCGGAAATGCTGAGCTGAGCCCGGCACTTAAATTGGATAAACCCAATGCGATAAGTTCCTGGTTACTATTTAAATGACTGCGTTGCTGTAGGGCAGTCGCTTGAGCAATAGATAAAGACTCGACAAAGCTGATCATGGCGATCATTGCTGCACCGGGTAACAAGGTAATGACCAGATCCAGACTCCAGTAGGGCATACTCAGCGGGGGAAAACCTGAGGGGATTTCTCCTACTGTTTTAATGCCTACGGCTTTTAAATCCAGAAAATAGACCGCCGCAATTGAAATGACCACCAAACTTAAAGGTAAGGCTTTCGTCATAAATGCAGTCGACCCTATTCGGCTTTGCACAGCATTGGACTGTAAAACTTTAGGGAAATAAATCAGAAAAATGAGCGCAAGCATGCCAAACATCAAAGAGGCGAAATTGCTGTACCTTAGATATTGCCAAACGCTGACTACAAACTCAGGGATATTATTCGCCTTTAAAGGTACATCGACCAGAAATTTGAATTGACCCAAAGCAATCAGCAGCGCAGAAGCAATAATAAAACTCTTGATGACCGGATGACTAATCAGCTGAATCAGAAAGCCAAATCGAAATATCCCGAGCAATAAGGAAATGACACCCACCATTAGTGCAAGCAGGCAGGCAGCCTGTATATAAACTGGTGAGCCAACCTCAAATAACGGATTGAGTGTCGCGAAAGTCATCATGGAAATAATCGCGACCGGGCCAATAGAAAGCGTAGGACTGCTCCCGACCATGGCGTAAATGATCATGGGCAAAATACTGGCATACAGTCCCGTAATGGGCGGTAGTCCTGCCAGCATGGCATAGGCCATACCTTGCGGAACCAGCATTGCAATGACAATAAGAGCTGAAAGAAGGTCAGATTTAAACTTGGTCGGGTTGTAGGTACGCAGCCAGCGCCAAGAGGGTAATAGCGCCGTTAAGCGAGAATTTAAATCTGACATATCTAAAGCTAAATCACTATTTTAGATATATTATGCATAAAAAATGCTAAGAAGTCTTATCAGGACGATTACATCTTCTCAATTTTCTTTTATTTATATGATTAAATTAAATTTTTAGGACAATAGAGTTGATATAGGGTATTGAGTACCTGAACCAGTTTTTCATCTTTAATGGAATAAAAAATCTGTTTTCCATCGCGACGTGTGGTCACCATATCGCTTTTACGTAGCATCATCAGTTGCTGTGATAAGGTAGGCTGGCTTATTTTTGTCGTCTGTTCTATTTGGGAGACATTTAATTCTTGTTTGGCAAGATGACATAAAATAAGTAAACGATCTGTATTGGCTAATGATTTTAATATTGTGACAACAACATCAATAGACTCATGCATAGAAGCAATTTCAAGATCGGTGTTCATACAGCATTTCCATACTACGCAACAGTAACCTAGGCAGTATACTGCCTGATTAATCTCATATAGGATGAAAATGTAACATTTTCAATGGTTTTTTATGAAAGTAATTATCAGATATTCTTATATCCATTAAAATAAGGCATTTAATCCAGATTAAATGCCTGATAGCAATGCAGAATATGATTTATCAATTTTTATGGGTCTGTTTAAATCCTTTTAATTCTTTTTCATTAAAATGCACGGCTTCAGTGATTGCCTGACGCGTTTCAGGATTATACCAGTTAAAAATTGCAGACATTTTTTCTTCAAAATCATCGCTAATGACAAAATGATTTTCTTGAGTACTGAGCAGACCTTTTTCTTTTAAAATAGCAATAAAGCTTTTTAAGGTGGCGCTGTCAAAATAATAACCGGCCTGAATCTTTTTGGTTTGTGACAGTTTGTTTAGTACCGCTTTACCCATTTTCTCCAGTTCTTTCAGGCTCAGTGCTTGCAACGAAGCATATTGCTGAAGTAATGTAGCAATCATAGTCATGTTATTTAGGCTAGAAGCAGACAAATGGGCCAATGTTACAAACTGGTTTTGCATGTGTTCATCGGCTGGGATAGAAAGGGTTTGATCCTGACGAACAATCCAGCCTAAATGTTCTAAACCATCTATAATGATTGTGATTTCTTTTTCTAATTCATCCATAGACCATTTTAAGAAAAATTCTTCTTTAAAATAGGGATAAATATTTTTAAGGGTGTCGGTTAAATAACGTGTAGAGATTTTTTTATACGAATGCACCAGCATTGCAATTAATGCCGGTAAAATAAAACAGTGTAGAATATTATTACTAAAATAACTTAATAGAATTTTTTGACTTTCGGCAACGCGTACCCAGTTTTGGTTATTTTGGCTGAAGATTTCAACCTGTTTTAATTTTGCAGCATATTGAATAATCTCTGTGCTCGATAATTCTGTCATGATCATTTTTGCATCATATTTCATTATTTTTAATAAATGACGATATTGATCAATTTTACCGATTAAATCATGTTCAGTTAAAGCGTGATTATCTGCATTCAATAAAATAAGTGAAATTAAAGAGATGGGATTAATTACCACTGCTTTATTAATATTTTCCAAAATAGAATTTGCAACTTGGTTCACGGTTTGAATCACAGGCTGGGGTAATTCATCATGAATGTCGAGTTTAATATCCCTGGCTTGATGTTCAGCTAAAACCTGATCCAGAAAAACCGGTTCCCCAAAATTGACATGCACCTGGCCAAAGACTTTTTCAATTTTACGGACTGAACTCAAGATGCCCCAGATCGATTCGGCTTCTTTTGGTTTGCCATTTAGTTCATTTAAATAAGAGGTGCCTTCAATCAGTTTTTCATAACCAAAATAAGTGGGAATAAAGGCAATCGGCTTGGTTGCACCACGTAAATGGCTTTGTACCGTCATCGACAGCATGCCTTTTTTCGGTGGTAACAGCAGACCAGTCCGTGAACGGCCGCCTTCAATAAAGTATTCCAAAGGGGTGTTACGCGACAATAAACTATGTAAATATTCTTTAAAAACAGAGGTATATAACTCATTTCCGCTAAATGTGCGACGGATGAAATAAGCACCGCCACCACGCATGATCTGACCGACCACAGGCAGGTTGAGGTTAATGCCTGCCGCAATATGCGGAACCATCAAGCCGCGGTTAAAAATCACATAAGACAGCAATAAATAGTCAATATGACTGCGATGGCATGGGGTATAGACAATTTCGTAATCTTTGGCCAGCTCGCGAACGGTATCGAAATTATGCACTTCAATTCCATCATAAAGTTGCGTCCAGAGTTTGGTCAGCGCCAGTTCAGCAAAACGTAGGGTAGAATAGGAAAAGTCCGAAACCACTTCGGTTAAATAGCCTTTGGCACGGTTCTCTGCTTCGAACATGCTGATTTTGTTGTCAATACTTTCTTTACGAATGGCATCTTGCACCGTTTCGGTTTTCATTAACTTGTTAATGAGATTACGGCGGTCGGATAAGTCGGGACCTAAAATGGCTTCTTTGTATTTATTGAAATTGCTATTAAGTTCCTTGACCACAGAATGTGCCGGGGAAAAGTTTGGATATTCAATTTTAGATTTTTCTATAGCTGCTCTTAGGGAAATGGGTTTGTGAAATTCAATATAGTTTTCACGGCTATATAAAGAAATATTCAAGGCCTGCTTTAATTTGGATGGTGTCGCCCAGGCATCGGCAAATAAGGCTTTAAACCAGGAGTCTTCATATTCGGGTGAGCGGCCCCATAAAACCGTCACCGGAACCAGTTCTATTTCGTATTCGGGATATTTTTCCAGAGCTTCAATCAGCCGAATGAGCTTGGCCGAATAATGATAGGTTTGATTTTGTGAGTTAGGTAGGTTTAAAGCCAGAATAGAATCATCTTCCTGCAACTCCTGAATGCTGAAAGGTGTAAAAACAGAAGGCAGTTGGCGTGCTTTGGCTTCAGTATCAATCAGGACCGTGTTGCTTAAGGATGCATCTTGTAATACATAGCAAATTATTTTTTTATCTGTTTGATATTCTAAGGTTTTTTTTAATTTTTCAGTATTACCCAAGACTTGAGGAGTCACAATTTTATCTAAAATTTTCTGTGTAAATTGTCGATAGAACCGGCTATAACTCTTATGAGACATGTGATTCCCTAAATCAGTTTTCATTTGCTGGATATTGTGTGCAATTGCATGAATAAATACAAACTTTATTGATGACAATTACGTCATTTAAGTGGTAACTCTTTGGTCAATATTACAAGCTTATCGGTTTAAAAAGCATTGTTTTTTAGATTGAAATCACAACTTAAGTTGAATAAGCATAGCAATAGAAAAACTTATATTGAAGGTCTAAATGGCTTATGATGAGCGCATGACTTTAAAATCAAAAGACAGCTCAAGGAGTTAAAATGAGTACTGATTCTGCTTTTCCAGCACCGAACAATTTAGCCATAGCGGTTTATAGTGATAATGCTGAAGCGATTGGCAATACACCTTTAATTCGTATTAATCGTGCCATTTCATCCGATGCAACCGTATTGGCAAAAGTTGAAAGCCGTAATCCGGCATTCTCGGTGAAATGCCGGGTAGGTGCCGCTTTAATTGTAGATGCTGAAGAAAAAGGTTTGCTTAAACCGGGCATGCATATTGTCGAGCCAACCAGTGGTAATACCGGTATTGCACTGGCATTTGTTGCAGCTGCCAAAGGTTATGACATTACCTTAACCATGCCTGCAAGCATGAGTGTTGAGCGCCGTAAGGTGCTGAAGGCTTTTGGTGCAAATCTGGTACTGACTGAACCGGCCAAAGGCATGAAAGGTGCGGTCGATGAAGCAGTACGTTTAGCCACGGAACAACCGGATGTGTATTTTTTACCGCAACAGTTTGAAAACCCGGCCAACCCGAAAATCCATGAACAGACCACAGGCCCCGAAATTTGGGAAGCTACTGGCGGTAAAGTCGATATCCTAGTGTCTGGCGTCGGTACGGGTGGCACCATTTCCGGTATTTCACGTTATTTTGAACAGGTAAAAAATCAGCCGCTTTATTCGGTTGCTGTGGAACCTGCGGAATCACCGATTATTGGTCAGACGAAACGTGGCGAGCCATTGACTCCGGGACCGCATAAAATTCAGGGCATTGGCGCCAACTTTATTCCGAAAAACCTGGATCTGGATTTAGTGGATGAAGTCATTGCTATTGAAAGTGATACAGCTATTGAATGGGCACGCAAAACAGCAACCCATGACGGTATTCTGGTGGGTATTTCAAGTGGTGCAGCCATGGCAGCCGCAGCTCAATTGGCAGCACGTCCTGAAAATGCCGGTAAAAACATTGTGGTAATTTTACCGGATGCCGGTGAGCGCTATTTATCTTCAGTATTGTTTGAAGATATTTCAGCAGATTAATTGCTCACACGTTAAGGTTTGACTTAAATTTGAGGCAGTCAGGTTTAAGTCAAACCGTTTGAGTGATTTGCTTCTTTAGACCTCTTTCATCCATCCCTTTGATTTTTCTTACACAGACTTGAAATACATTTCAATTCTGCTTACGGAGAAAAATAAAAAGAGGGTGTCAACCATGATGAAAGCGGTCTGTTATGTTATTTTGATTTTTATTGATAGAATTTATTTTATAAGCTTCAGCCAAAGCTTATTCGTATGGCATGCTATTTCGGTATAAATGGACATTGGAAATAGCACTCAAAAGGCAGATGATGTATTGCCTCTACAAATTAAAGATTTAGGGATTTGAATCGGTGTTTGAGCTCGACTGTAAATTACTCAGCGTTTTTCTTTATATTTATAAATATAAAAGTGTTTCTGTCGCGGCTGAATATCTGGCCATGAGTCAGCCCACAGTCAGTAATATCCTGAATAAAATTCGTCAGCATTATAATGACCCGCTTTTCTTAAGAATCGGCAATGAAATGGTGCCGACTGAACTGTCGAAACAGCTGTTTCCACTGGTCAGTGAAGCCTTAAGTAAAGTTGAAATCATCAATAATTTCACCGTTGATTTTGACCAGACTACTTCACAGCAGAAATTTACTATTGCCATGACCGATGTGTCGCATTTGGTGTTATTGCCTAAAATTTCCCAATATTTAAAACAGCATGCTTCAAATATTCGTTTAAATGTTCGCGCCATTACTTCTGAAACCAGTTATCAAATGGCCAATGGAGAAATTGATCTGGCGATTGGTTTTTTACCCCATCTGGAAAATGGTTTTTATCAGCAAAAACTGTTTGAGCAATATTATGTGGTGATTGCATCCAAAAACCATCCGCGGCTGAGCGAAAACAGTCTAAGCACTGAACAATATATCAATGAACCCCATATCGATATTGATGCCGGAATGGGGCATTATCATATTGAAAATGAATTGTTAAATTTAGAACTGAAACGTAATATCTTGATGCGCTTGCCCAGTTATCTGGGCGTTGGGCTAGTGGTACAGGAAACCGATGCAATTGCGACCGTACCTTATTATTTAAGTGAAGTGTTATTGTCGCGCGGCAATTTACAGATCTTTGATGCACCGATTACTTTCCCCACCTATGCAGTCAAGCAATATTGGCATATGTCCTGCCATCACAAGACCAGCCATCAATGGCTGCGGCAGATGTGTTATGAATTGTTCTCGAAAATGAATGACCTGGATGACCCTATGCATAAAATCATTCATCAATAATTGATTTATTGAAACCCGGACATCAAGAAATTTTATCCGGGGTCATTAAGGCCTGGTTAATATACAGTTTAATCAGGCGTTCACGTGAACCAATGGCTTTCTGGTAATGGGTTGAATTGAGCAACAAGGAAGCACCATAGGTGACCGTCCAGATATAAGACAAATAGTCGCGAATCGACATGGCACTATTGAAGGATTTTAGATATTCGTCGGTCATGTCCTTAATTTCAATAATCCGCTCTTCACGTACCCGATAAAGCTGTTCAAATAATTCTTTCAGCTTGCGTTCATTATTGGTTAAGCGTTCTTCAATCACATGCAATAAAATGGTCCGGTTGGAATTTAACATGTTGTAGAGCATGTACTGTGAAACATAGGTTTTAATATTATTTTTATATTTTTTTGAAATTTCCAATAATCTTTTTTCATTCAAGATGATCAGTTCTAAATAGAGCTGATTCTTGCTTTTAAAATGTTTATAAATGGTCCCTTTGGCAATATCCAGCTCACACGCAAGTTCTGCCAGGGTAATGTCCTGATTATTATCCAGCAACAGTGTTTCTGCCATGGCTAAAATTTTCTCTTTGCGTAATTGAAAATTTTGTTGGCGTACCGTATTCATCGCAAGTCCCAGAAAGACATAAAAAAAGCCAATTTAAAATATACCGATATCAAGCCTATGACAACCCAACTAATGTCTGATATGAGCTAAAAACAAAGCACTGCTTTGTTTTTAGCATAAGAAAATAAAAAGCACTTTTTTGTTTTAATGCAAGAGAGGCAATATAAACTGATGGTTAACGAAGCACATTAAATCAGCTTAGATTTGCAATTGCATAGCACAAAATAAAAGTCAATCAGTGAGAACCTGAGAGGTCAATAATCATCAATAAAATTCCAATTACCGCATAATTATTTTATTGTCTTTTTGCGTTGAAAAAAGGGATTAACCCATAAAACGCAAAGAGCAGATATGCTGATTTAACCGTATTTCATTCACATATTTAAGCTTAGGCTTGATGGTGAGTGGTTCAGTTTAAAGTGATTTACAGAAACCATGTTTTATTCGTTGCTCATAATAGTAATGATGAAATGATTCTGAGCACTCGAGCTGATGAGTAAAGTTTTTAAACCTGATTCTCGCTACATTCATTTTTTTCTTCATGGATGTTGCAAACTGCGCGAATGGTCAAATTTTACTTAGAGAGATGTATGTGAGAATAAATCCGTTATTTCAGTATAGGTTCTTACAACTTTAAAAAGCACTTCACTATTTTTAATGCGAAGTCTTCACATAAGGAAAGCAATATGCCTATTTATAACGCACCCCTTAAAGACATGGAATTTATTTTAAATGATGTATTTAAGGCAGATGAATTCTGGCAGGGTAATGAAAACCTCGCTCATTTAGATATGGCAACGGCGAATGCGATTTTAGAGGAAATGGCCAAGTTTTCTAAAAACGTCATCCTTGATCTAAACCGCAGCAGTGATGAAGAAGGCGGCGCACAGTTTAATAATGGCGTGGTGACTACACCTAAAGGTTTTAAAGAAGCATTTAAACAGTTTGCCGAAGGTGGCTGGGTAGGTCTGGGGGCACCTGAAGAATGGGGCGGTCAGGGCATGCCTAAAATGCTGACGGTACTGGCTGATGAAATGATCTGGAGTACGAACCCCTCATTTATGCTCTACCCATTACTGACTGTGGGTGCAGGTATGGCGATTAATGACCGTGCTTCCCAAGAACAAAAAGAGACTTATCTACCAAAATTCTACACTGGTGAATGGTCAGGTACCATGTGTCTGACAGAACCGCATTCTGGTACAGATCTCGGACTGATCAAAACCAAAGCAGAACCGAATGAAGATGGCTCTTTCAATATTACCGGTACAAAAATCTTTATTACCAGTGGTGAACACGACCTGTCTGAAAACATCATTCACCTAGTTCTGGCAAAAACACCCAATGCACCAGCTGGCTCACGTGGTATTTCCTTATTCATCGTGCCGAAATTCCATGTCAATGCAGATGGATCGGTGGGTGAACGTAATGCCGTATCTGCCGGTTCTATCGAACATAAGATGGGGATTAAGGGATCTGCGACTTGCGTGATGAACTTTGATGGTGCCAAAGGTTATATCGTGGGTAAGGAAAATGAAGGTCTGGCGGCCATGTTCGTGATGATGAACTACGAACGCTTATCTATGGGGATCCAAGGGATTGGCGCGGCTGAGTTTGCCTACCAGAATGCTGCACAATATGCCACAGACCGTTTGCAGGGCCGTTCGGCAACCGGTGCAAAAGCGCCTGAAAAACCAGCCGATTCTATTTTAGTGCATGGCGATGTGCGTCGTATGTTGCTGAATGCTCGTGCCAACAATGAAGCATCACGTGCTTTTGCGGTTTATGTGGGACAACAGCTCGACATTACCAAATACTCCACCGATGCAGAAGCAGTACGTAAAGCGAATGACCGTGTTGCATTGCTTACCCCAATTGCAAAAGCTTATCTAACCGACAAGGCACTTGATTCAAGCCTGGAAGCACAAATGGTGTTTGGTGGTCACGGTTATATTCGTGAATGGGGCATGGAACAATGTATTCGTGACTTGCGTATTTCCCAAATTTACGAAGGCACCAACGGCGTTCAGGCGATTGACCTGATTGGCCGTAAGACCATCAAATGCGGTGGTGCATACCTTGCTGAATACATTGTGGAAATTCGTGAGTTTGCACAAGCTTTAGATGATGCCTTGCCAATTAAAGCCGCTACATTAAATGTGTGTACACAGGTTGAAGACATTACCGCTTTCATTGTGGATCAGGCAAAAACGGCGCCAGAGTTATCTAATGCTGTAGCAGTGGATTACTTGCATGTAGTGGGATTACTCAGTTTTGTCTATATGTATGCGCGTATTAGCCAGGCCGCTCAACCAAAAGCGGAAGCGTTCTTCCAGAACAAACTGGTGTTAGCGCAGTATTATGTAGCCAAAGTTTTACCTGACCTGGCTGCACGTGTACAACGTATTCAAGCCGGTCCCGATGTAGTGATGCAGTTACCAGAGGAATACTTTACTGCCCAATCTTAAGTTTGGCACGATGCTTTAATACAGGGTTTAATAAAGATGGAAATGACATGAGCTGAAGGTATAGCTCATGTCACACAACAAGATTGATAAATTAGGATGGAAAAAATGATTGTTATTGTAAATGGTGTTCGTACAGCAATGGGTGGCTTCCAAGGAGCACTGTCTCCATGTACAGCACCAGATTTAGGTGCAGCAGCTATTAAAGAAGCTATAGCGCGTTCGGGCTTGCAACCCACAGATATTAATGAAGTAATTTTTGGCTGTGTACTTCCGGCCGGTTTAAAACAGGGTCCGGCACGCCAAGCCATGCGTCAGGCAGGTTTACCTGACAGTACGGGTGCAACTACTATTAATAAAATTTGTGGTTCAGGCATGAAAGCGGTGATGCAGGCTGCTGATGCTATTAAAGCCGGTTCTGCTGAAATTGTAGTTGCAGGCGGTATGGAATCGATGAGTAATGCACCATATCTACTGGACAAGGCGCGTTCCGGTTATCGTATGGGACATGGCAAAATCACCGATCATATGTTTCAGGAAGGTCTGGAAGATGCTGAAACCGGTCTTTCTATGGGTATTCTTGCACAAGAAATGGCAGATAAAAAAGGTTATACCCGCGAACAGCAAGATGCCTTTGCAATCAGCTCGTTGAATAAAGCGGTCACTGCCATCAACAATGGTTATTTTAAAGAAGAAATCGTGCCTGTAACCGTGTCTTCACGTAAAGGTGATGTAGTTGTTGAGCAAGACGAACAACCGCTGAATGCCAAGGCCGATAAAATTCCAACTTTACGTCCTGCATTTAAAAAAGATGGCACCATTACTGCCGCCAATTCCAGTTCGATTTCAGATGGTGCATCGGCTTTAGTGCTGACTTCAGAGGAAATTGCGGCGCAACGGGGCTTAAAACCACTGGCAAAAATTGTCGCTTATGGCTCCAACTCACAACATCCTACAGAATTCAGTATTGCACCAGTCGGTGCGATTGAAAAAGTATTGAAAAAAGCCGGCTGGAATGCTCAGGAGGTTGATCTTTGGGAAATCAATGAAGCATTTGCCATGGTGGCGATGGCTGCGATAGATGCGTTCAATCTGGATGAAGCAAAAGTGAATATCAATGGTGGTGCTTGTGCATTGGGTCATCCACTCGGTTCATCAGGTTCACGTATTATCGTGACTTTAGTACATGCCCTAAAACGTACCGGTGGTAAAAAAGGCATTGCCAGTTTATGTATTGGTGGTGGTGAAGCAACTGCTGTTGCAGTCGAGCTGATCTAAAAAGTCTCTATCAGCGTAGAGCGATAAGTAACGAATTAGAATTTAATAAGCAATAACAACCACCATTCCAGCACGCCGGGATGGTGAAAAACAATATGTTTATTTTTGAGATTTTTATTATGAATGGTTTAGATCGCATTCGCTTAGTCTCCCTTCGCGACAAAGTTATGTCTGCTGAACAAGCGATTAAATTGATTCAAGACGGTGCTGTAGTCGGTTTAAGTGGTTTTGGTGGTGCAGGTGAGGCAAAAGCAGTACCGTTGGCGCTGGCTGAACATGCCAAAGAGCATCCCTTGAAAATTACCCTGGCGACAGGTGCCAGCCTGGGCAATAAAATTGATGGCCGTTTAAATGAAGCTCATGCAATTGAGCGCCGTTATCCTTATCAGGCTGATCCCGGTCTGCGTAAATCCATCAATGCTGGTGAGGTGATGTATATCGATCAGCATTTGTCTGAAATGGCCGATAACATCCGTCATCACAACTTGCCGTCGATTAATGTCGCGGTGATTGCAGCAACGGCGATTACTGAAGATGGGCAGATTATTCCAACCGGTTCATGCGGTAACTCGGCCAACTTTGTGGAAATGGCAGATCATGTGATTGTCGAAATTGACAATACCATTAATCCGGTGCTGGAAGGCGTACATGACATTTATGTACCGAAAGCCCGTCCGAACCGCGCACCGATTCCGTTGATTCATGTGGGTGACCGGATTGGTACCGTAGGAATTCAGGTCAGTCCGGAAAAAATTTCAGCGATTGTGCTGAATGACATTCCTGATACCTCTTTTAACATGGATGAACCGGATGAGGATACTTTGGCTATTGCCAAACATCTGATTCAGTTCTTTGAAGGCGAAGTGGCAGCTGGACGTTTACCGGAAAATCTGGGCCCATTACAGTCTGGAGTCGGTTCGATTGCCAATGCGGTTTTTTCAGGTTTTGAACATTCCAATTTTCATGACTTGGAAATGTATTCGGAAGTGTTACAGGACTGTACCTTTGAGTTGATTGATTCAGGTAAAATGACCTTTGCTTCAGGTTGTTCAATGACCTTGTCAGATTCTTGTGCACAACATGTGATGCAGAATTTTGAACAATACAAAGACAAGATTGTGCTGCGTCCGCAGGAAATTTCCAATAATCCTGAAATCATTCGCCGTTTGGGGATTATTGCCATCAATACCGCACTGGAGTTTGATATTTACGGAAACGTCAATTCTACCCATGTCACCGGCACTAAAATGATGAATGGTATCGGTGGTTCAGGTGATTTTACCCGGCATGCCCATATAGCAATTTTTGTGACCAAATCGGTCGCCAAAGGTGGGGCTATTTCATCTGTAGTTCCAATGGTTAGCCATACTGACCATACCGATCATGATGTTGATATTTTGGTGACAGAAAACGGTCTGGCAGATTTACGCGGTCTGGCTCCGCGTGAGCGTGCCCGCAAGATTATCGATTTATGTGCGCATCCTGATTATCGCGATGAACTGAATGATTATTTTGAACGTGCTTGCCAGCATGGTGGACAAACCCCACATCTTCTTGAAGAAGCCTTGTCTTGGCATGCAACATTTGAAGAGACTGGAAACATGCATAAAACTGCATAAAGATAGCTAAATGTATAAAACAAAACCCATCTTATGATGGGTTTTTTAATTTCTAATCTAATTCTAAATTAAGTTTTTATGAATGAAATGTGGAGAGAGTTTTCAAAAAAATGACGAAGACAAGACAGACTCATTACGGCTGAAACGCTTTGCCTACAAGATCTCGCTTAACCCTCAGAGGGTTCTTTTTATAATGACCGCGTCGTAACATTCAAGGTCTTAAGTTTTGAGATATCTTCAATATTTTTCAGGAATCTCATTAGCACTGTTGTTAACTGCTTGTACTACTGAAGCACCGGATTATCAGGGGAACTGGAAAAACACCCTGGAAAATCCAAAACTGGAAAATATCCTAGTCATTTCCAAGAATGGTGACAATTATTTCATTACCAATACTATTAAAGATAAAGCGACGGGTAAAACTGAAAAGAAAAATCCTGTACCTGCCTCAGTGGGCAAGAATGGTTTTCTTGAGGTCAATGCTGGTGCGGCTATGGTTGATTTTGCGATTGATGAGAAAACCGGCAATCTGGTGGGTTCAGGCTCGGTCTATAAGAAAGCAAAATAATCATATACACCTACGTCTACAGAAGATGTCATGAATATGAATGATTCATGACATTTTTTAGCTGAAAAAAATTAATAAGGCTTCAAAATCTTTAATGAAATATTCTACGTTCGCTCGAATTTCATCTATTTCATGCGCTGAATACTGATCAACGATGGCAATAACAATGATGCCTATGTTATTGAGAAAGGGGAAACGGTGAAAAACAGGGCAGGTGCTGTAATATACTTATAGCCATCACTGGGAGAAAAATGGCATTGTCTTGAGGGTAACCGTTTAATCCAACATTTTACAATTACAGATTTTTGGCCAAACCATCGTCAAAATTACCGTGTGACCTTTAATGAACCGGATCAGGTCAAAAATTTGTAAGACCAAAAACTAAGGGAACAATTTGGTGCAACAGCCTAATACCAAGATATGAACATTGAGTTCAAAAACGGGTTGATTCTACTAAAATGTCTCATCTTTTTATCTGGGATTTTTTATTTTTCAGAAATCATTCATTTTATTTTTTGGCATAGTTCCTGCTGTATTTAAATCACCATATTTATAGAGGAGAGCCATTCATTTGATCACTCAACAACAAGTATCGGTTAATTCAGTATGTATAAAAAACTGTACATACACTATAAAATAAAAGACATCAATAACTAAACCAAACTTAGTTTAAAGCAAGTTTCAAACGGCCCCGAGTGAGTTACAAGGGGCTTCTTTTTGCCTATATCTCATTTTTATTCTTATTTATCTCAAGAATCTGAAAACCTTTCCAGCTGAATGTAACAGAATTGGTCTTCGTTAATTCTTTTGATCATTGCTAACAGCTTTTATTATGCAAATGTATAAAATCAGTTAGATAGGATATTAAAACTGGAAAATATAATTAATCTTGAACAGAAGTTAAGCACAAAATTAGAGAGTTTATTTATTAGGTCTATTGCAGGAGAATAATGATGACAGATAATCAAGATCGTGAAAAATTATGGGAACTGATTAAAGAGATACGATTTTCAATGATCAGTCATAGTACTGAATCCCAGGAAATCCATGCACAACCCATGACTATGCTTAATTCTGAACGCATGAATGAAAGCCAGAACCTTTACTTTATTTTGAAAAATACCAATGATCTGGTGAATGCGATTGAATCTGGACGTAATCAGATTGGATTGTCCTTCGCTAAACCTTCAGATAGCATTTATGTGTCAATTAGTGCACATGCACATATCAGTACAAACTCAGCCCTGATTGATGAACTGTGGAACTCATCGGCTGAAAACTGGTTCGAAGGAAGAGATGATCCGAGTGTACGGGTTCTGGTTGCGGAAGCCGTCAGTGCCGAGTATTGGAATGTCACAGACAATAAAATGACCCAACTGTTTAAGGTGATGAAAGGAAGTCTTACCGGTAAAACGGATGAGCCCCATGCAGAGCATAAAAAAATGAATCTGTAGAAGGTTAAGATTGTCTCATTGAAGATCATTATTCTAAAAATAAATAAAATCTTGAAGTTTAAAAACCGGCTCTGTAGCGTAAAACTATAGGGCTTTTTTATCGGGTCATCGAGATAGTTGAATGATCATTTTACTTTTCAAAGGAAAGTTGAAATAGAGCCACTTCCTCATAAAAATGACTCGACAGGATTGCTGAAAAACGAACTAAAGCTAGCCTCATGCACTGAGGTAGAGGTCTGCTATGAAATTAAAATATTGAATCTTTGGCAGATTTCTGTAGTTAGTCATATATCTTATAAAAATATTAATGAATAACCATTTTAAATTTGGCTTTTCCTCTAAATAATTGCCATAAAAATCTTCGATGGAAAAGATCAGATAATCTTGAGAAAATTTTTATAATTATTTCAATGATATGATTATTTAGTGGAAATTTTAAAAAACATAAAATATTGTTTTATATTAATTTATTTTAAAATAATTGAAGTTTTAAATTATTTGTTGTTCTTTTACCTAAAGAGATTAGATATTTGCAGCAGTTACAAAATATTTTTTAAAACTCCTAAAAAATCGGCTTGATTTGCTCTTTTTTTGTGTATAATTTCGCCAAATTAAAACCCTGGTTGATTTATAGAAAATATCTATAATTCTTCCGGGGTTTTTCTCTGGAAATTATCCTGAAAGGGACGGCCAAAAAACCTATTTCTTGTGGTGGCACACATATGTTTTTAACTAAAACAGCACATCTGGATCATGCAACTCAGCACTCTGCACAGCGCTTATCTACATTACTGAGCTTCTTTAGTTTAGGTCTCAGTACAGCAGCATGGGCTCCGCTGATTCCTTATGCACAGCAGCGACTTCATTTGAATCATGCCGATTTTGGTACCTTATTGCTATGTATCGGTGCAGGTTCCATGCTGGCAATGCCTGCAACAGGTTTACTGATCCAGAAAGTGGGGTGTCGTGCCATTATTTCCGTAGCCGTTTTATTGTTGCTCATGGTTTTACCCACCTTTGCCTTAAGCAGTAGTATTTTGATCATGGCCATTGCTTTGTTCCTGTTTGGTACAGCTGCGGGTAGCCTGGGTGTGGCAATTAATTTACAAGCTGTGATTGTGGAAAAAAACAGTGCCAAAAGCATGATGTCGCAGTTTCATGGCATGTGTAGTTTAGGTGGTCTGGCCGGAGTCATGACTGTTACTGCCTTACTTGCAGCGGGTGTGAGCCCCTTGATGAGTGCTTTGGCAATTTGTCTTTTATTGATGGTTTTGAGCGTCATGGCTGTGCCTAACAGTTTAGCGGTCATTGAAAAGGAAGCAAAAAACGATACTACTGAAGTTGAAAGCAAGACCAAAAAATTCCCCAGTCCGTTAATCATTTTAATGGGTCTGGTGTGTTTTATTGCTTTTCTTTCAGAAGGTTCGGCAATGGATTGGAGCGGAATTTATCTGATCAATGAATACGGCGTAAAACCTGCTTTAGCTGGTCTGGCGTATACCTGCTTTGCAATTGCCATGACTTCGGGGCGTTTTGCAGGTCATTATTTAATTAAGGCTCTGGGTGAAAAAAATATCATCATCTACAGTGCAGTTTGTGCAGCGCTTGGACTGTTTACGGTGGTGGTTGCTCCACACTGGATTGTGGTTTTATTAGGCTATGCTTTACTGGGCTGGGGTTGTTCGAATATTGTTCCGGTGATGTTTTCACGTGTGGGCCGTCAAAGTGTCATGTCTAAAGCAGCCGCATTGTCATGTGTCTCTACCATGGCGTATACAGGCTCTTTATTGGGACCTGCTTTGGTTGGGATTAGCAGTGAAATGATGGGCTTGTCTGTCGTCTTTGGGTTTATTGCGACTTTGCTTTTAACCATTGCTTTTTTAAACCGTTTTACTCAGGTCAAAGCTTCTTAATATCTTGATTTAATTTATTAAAATAGAACGAGCATATTCAAGAGTTGATATGCTCGTTTTTTATCACTAAAAAATATAAAATTCTTGTTTTAAATACTTAATAATTCGCAATTTTCTGACAAGATTTTTTTAGTCAATGAGGGGAGGATATTCACTTTTTCAGCGCCTTTCAGATCGGCTAAAAATGCATTACGCCAGTCATTGATATCAAAACTTTTTAAGCCATTCATTAATTGCTGATAACGTTCCAAACGTTCCGATTTTGCCATGGTTAAGGCTTTTTTTAATGCATGAATCATGCTGCTGCAATTTTCAGGATCGACCATTAATGCTTCAGACATCTGTGCTGCTGCACCGGTATATTTTGAAAGAATTAGTACTCCCGGATTTTCCGGGTCCTGGGCCGCGATAAACTCTTTGGCTACCAGATTCATCCCGTCACGCAAAGAATTTACCCAGCAAATATTGGCTTGCCGATAAATTTTCATTAATACATCATGTGAAATGGTGGCATGGGTGCAGTTAATCGGTAACCAGTCATCTTGAGAAAATTCCTGATTAATCAAATCCACCTTGGACTGTAAATGCTCAAATAAATCTTTATACGCGGCAATTTCCATACGGCAGGGACAGGCAATTTGTATGTCGGTAAGATGCTTATGGTATTCAGGATTGCTCTGTAAAAATGCTTCCAGGGCATTAAACCGTTCGATTAACCCTTTGGAATAATCAATGCGATCGACACTAATAATGGTTTGCTGATCACTTAGACTCTCAAATTCAAATATAGTGGAAGTATTTTCATCTTTTTGCTCGGCGACTTTTTGTATCAGTTCGGGGTTAACCCCAATCGGATAACATTGCACAGTGACCTGATGATGATTAAAGCTCAACATGTGAGTATTGATAGGCTGAGTAGCCAGATAATGACTGCACACTTGCATACATTGCTGCTGGTCATGTTCAGTTTGTAAACCCACAACATCATACTGGCAAAGGTCTTGAATCAATGATTGTGCGGTAGGAATTAAATTCCAGATCTTTAGGCCAGCAAAGGGAATATGCAGGAAAAATCCAATTCTATTTTTCATGCCCATTTCCCGACAATAACGCGCCACACTTAAAAAATGGTAATCATGTACCCAGATCAAATCGTCGGGCTCGGCCATTTGTTTGAGCTGTCTGGCGAATAGCTGATTAACCTGTTGATAGGTCGTGTATTGCTGAGCTTGGTATTCAATTAAATCGGCGCGATCATGCATTACTGGCCATAAAGTATTATTGGCAAAATCACAGTAATAGTTTTGGTACTGCTCTTCAGTTAAAGGACATGTAACGTATTCCACATCTTTATATTCAGTTTGATTAAAGAGCGGCTCTTGATGGTTGGCGATTTTTTCACCATTCCAACCTAGCCAGATTCCACCAATATCAGCAAGTGCATCTTGCAAGGCCACGGCTAATCCCCCAGCGGTAGATTTATCGGGATTGGGTAAACTGACACGGTTCGATAATACGATTAATCTAGACATGCTTTTTCTCCCTCTGATACTTGAGACAGTCTCAAACAATGTTCTTCTAAGAATTGTGAAAATAAATCAAGAAAATCAGTAACATCTTCAATATTTTTTAGTCGGTAATGCGCCTGGGTAGGTTCTGGTCCAACTTTTATACTGATACCTTCTAACTGATTGATAACTTTGAAGCCAGATTCGTCGGTTTTGTCATCCCCAATGAAAATAGCGAATACATCATTAAGATTTAAATACTCCAACATCGTTTGAATCGCTTGTCCCTTATCTGCCTGTTGAGGGAGCAATTCAAATACATATTTCCCTTCATTTATTTTCAGTTCTGGGTAGGTTTCTAGAGTTTCTTCAGTAATTTGTTTTGCAATATCAGCAAGTTCAGGATGTTGACGATAATGTATGGCAACAGAATAGGTTTTGTTTTCAATCAACAATTGAGGATAGGGCTGACAGCGTTTTAGAATATCGTCTTGTAATGAAGAAAAATGAATTGCATTTGTAGCAATACTGAATTGAGTGTCGTCATCGATTTTTATTTCCAGGCCATGCGTACCTGCTATGGGCATTTTTAAAGGAAACAGGAGTTTTGAGGCAACCTTGACTGAACGACCGGTAAGAAAGATGATCAAAACATTCAAATGACTTAACTGCTGTAAAGTATTTAAGGTGGTGAATGAAATAAAACTTTGAGAGGGATCAGGATGAAATTCTGAGATTGTTCCATCAATATCCAGAAATAAACAATACTTTTTATCTCGGGATAAATAAGGAATTATAAATTGTAGCAAGTTATGAGCATAATGTTGATCGGAGTGATAATAAGAACTTGAGTCACACATATTTACTGCCTATTAGTTATTTGATTCATTCATAAATATCATTAAAAAAATAATTGAGGGATAAAAATATTATTAAAGCTACATAAAATAAATAAATTTTACATAGTTTATGCTTATTTTATTTTTGTCTAATTTGAAATATGTACCTGAGTGAGATTAAAAAAATATAGATTTTAAGGTGTTAGAATGTAGATAAAGTCTCATTCCAAGTATTTTTTTACATTTAAAATCCGATTAAAAATACTTGCAAAATCAGCCAAAAAATAAATTGTAATTATTGATATTTAATGAATATATAGTTAAAAAATAAGGTATTAAACTTGCTAATTAAATATTTTTGCATAACATGGTTACATTTTATATAACTTTGATTACACGAATGTACATTGACGTATATTTGTCACAATGCAATATTTTTTCTATGAAAAAATATTGCATTTATAATTCAAGTGGATATTCACTTGGAGTGTTTATTAGACATGATCTTGAAATGATATTTAAAAAGATTAATAACGTCATCTTCTTGATTATAAATTTGAATTGAAAATTATTATCCTTTTTTAAGGAGGAAGTATAAGCCTTATTGTTATCGATTATCCTTGTAAGCAAAAAATGATTTATTAATTTCTTTAGTTTGTAGAAAATTTAACCATAATTACTTTATAAAAAATATTGTTATAGAATTTAATTTGTAATTTGGTTAAATCAATCTAAAAATATTTATATAGGTGGATAAGCATGAATATGCAAAATGAATTATGTACTCTGGAACAAATTTATAATTTTTTACTTATGCGTCCTTATTTTCATAAGAACACCCAGTTCGAGAAGTTAAAAGAATTTTTTTATGAAATCCATGGCGGTTTTTTTGAAGTTAAAAATTCTTATAGCAATTAAAAGCGACTGATTAAAGTCGCTTTTAATTGATTCAATCTGATGTTGTTAATGGATACGTACCCAAGTCTGGCTTCGACCAAGGGCAGATATACCAATGTAGCCTCGACCATTTAAAGTTTTGCCATCTTCAGAGAGTTTGGCATTAAAGCTATAAGTTTTACCATTTTTAGGATCGGTAATTTTTCCGCCATCATAGCTATTGTTCCCCGCTTTTTTCAGTCCAGATACGATCTGTACGCCTTGAAGCGGTTTATTATAAAATTTACCCTTACACTTGGTACATTTTTCTCCTTCAGTGCCTTCCAATACATCTACAATCTTTGCTGAAAGCACACCCTTCGATGTTTCAGTAAATTGAACCACAGATAAGGGTTTCTTGGTCACATCATCAATCGTTTTCCATTTGCTTCCATGTAAGGGGTCGGCAGCCAGAGCCAGTGTGGAAACGAGCGACAGTCCGATTATGCTTAGCGTTGTTTTTATCATCATTTGACCTCAACTGATTTGAGTAAACCTTTTTTGTAGAAATGCTTGAAGTCGTAGTTCGAGTTCAGACTTCTAACAGGCACAAAATGCAGGTTTGCAGTTTGTAGCTAAAATCTTATTAAAAGATTTGGTATCTATTGTGGAAATTTTTATGAGCTTATGTGTGGAACCCTTTAATTCAGTGTAATTTTTATTTTCTTTTTCTACATAATTTGATTGAAATTTACTTTATTTCACAATTCATGATGAAGCTCCACATGATGTCTAGTCGTGACTTATACCTGAGTAAGACCTACATATTTAGTAAAGTGTCTGGAAATATTGTCTTGATACTGCCAGATCTAAGTTATCCTATTTTAAGCATTTCTAATGAATAGGCGACAACAGCAGACAAAAGTTATCAATCAGGCAAAATCCCTCTATAATACCGTCCATCATTTCTAGGGTCAGTCGTTTGCTTTGTTATACGAATGACGCTAGTCACACTATTTTTTAAGTCAGTTTCTTATCTGTAATTCGGCTTATATTTTATTTTCTGGTTTTTATGTGTTGCACTGACACATAAGAATATTTAGGTGCTCGCATGGAAATTAAGGTCAATTATCTTGACAACCTTCGACAAGAAGCCAAGTTCGATGATTTCACGGTAATCGCCGATCAACCCATCCGCTATAAAGGTGACGGTTCAGCGCCGGGTCCCTTCGACTATTTTCTCGCATCATCTGCATTATGTGCCGCTTACTTTGTAAAGGTGTACTGTGCAGCGCGTGACATTCCAACCGATAATATCCGTTTGTCGCAAAACAATATTGTCGACCCGGAAAACCGTTACAAGCAGATTTTTAAAATTCAGGTTGAATTACCGGCTGATATTTCCGAAAAAGACCGCCAAGGTATTTTGCGCTCCATTGATCGCTGTACGGTAAAGAAAGTGATTCAAACTGGTCCGGAATTCGTAATCGAAGAAGTGGAAAGTATTGATGCCGATGCTCAAGCTTTGCTGATGCCGAGCTTGACTTCGGAAAGCAGTACTTATATTCCGGGTAAAGACCTGCCATTAGAAGAAACCATCGCCAATATGTCCGGCATTATGGCGAATCTGGGCATGAAGATTGAAATCGCATCATGGCGCAACATTGTACCGAATGTGTGGTCTTTACATATTCGTGATGCACAATCGCCGATGTGCTTTACCAACGGTAAAGGTTCGACCAAAGAAAGTGCTTTGGCTTCCGCTTTGGGCGAATTCATTGAACGATTGAACTGTAATTTCTTCTATAACGACCAGTTCTGGGGGCAAGAAATTGCCAATGCTGAATTTGTGCATTACCCGGATGAAAAATGGTTCCAGCCAGGTCCAAATGGGGAATTGCCAAAAGAAATTCTGGATGAATACACTTTAGAAATTTATAACCCTGAAGATGAACTGCTCGGCACACATTTGTATGATACCAACTCGGGCAATACTGCGCGTGGTATCTGTTCATTGCCATTTGTGCGTCATTCTGATGGTGAAACAGTTTATTTCCCATCCAACCTGATCGAAAACCTGTATCTTTCCAATGGTATGAGTGCGGGGAATACCTTGGCCGAAGCCCAGGTCCAGTGTTTATCTGAAATTTTTGAACGTGCCGTTAAACGCGAAATTTTAGAAGGTGAGCTTGCACTTCCGGATGTGCCTGAACATGTACTGGCAAAATATCCAAAAATTGTTGAAGGGATCAAAGGTCTGGAAGAGCAAGGCTTTCCGGTACTGGTTAAAGATGCGTCTTTAGGCGGCCAGTATCCGGTAATGTGTGTGACTTTGATGAACCCACGTACCGGTGGTGTATTTGCCTCTTTTGGTGCACATCCGAACTTTGAAGTCGCTTTGGAACGGAGTTTGACTGAACTGCTCCAAGGTCGCAGTTTTGAAGGCCTGAATGATCTGCCTAAACCGACATTCAGCAGTAACGCGGTAACCGAGCCGAATAACTTTGTCGAGCACTTTATTGATTCCAGCGGTGTCGTGTCATGGCGTTTCTTTAGTACCCAGTCTGACTACGCGTTTGTAGAGTGGGACTTTACCAACCAAGGTCAAAACTCCAATGCTGAAGAAGCGGCAATGTTGTTCGGCATTCTGGAAGATATGGGCAAGGAAGTGTACATGGCCGTGTACGAGCATTTAGGTGCAACCGCTTGCCGTATTTTAGTACCGGGTTATTCGGAAATTTATCTGGTTGAAGATTTAATCTGGGATAACACCAACAAAGCCTTATTGTTCCGTGAAGATATCCTTAACTTGCACCGTTTGGATGAAGACCAGCTGGTCGCTCTGGTTGAACGTCTAGAAGATGTTGAAGTAGATGATTACACTGAAATTAGTACCTTGATTGGTATCGAGTTTGACGACAATACGGTATGGGGCCAGCTCACCATTCTGGAATTAAAACTGCTGATTTATATAGCTTTGCAAGAGTTTGAAGAAGCCAAAGAGCTGGTGGAAACTTTCCTGCAATACAATACCAATACCGTTGAGCGTGGCTTGTTCTATCAGTGTATGAATGTAGTGCTCGAAGTAGAACTTAACGATGACATGGATCTGAATGATTACGAAGCCAATTTCCGCCGTATGTTTGGTGATGAGCGTATGGATGCGGTGATCGGCTCGATGGACGGCAGTATCCGCTTCTATGGTTTAACTGAAACCAGCATGAAGCTTGAAGGTTTGGACCGTCATTTACGTCTGATCGATAGCTACAAAAAACTGCATGCAGCACGGGGCAAAACTTTGTCAAAGTAAACTCTTATTGAGGAGGACTCAGGTTTTCCTCTAATGCGAATATAAGCAAGAAAACGGTTTGTTCATAATGAATAAGCCGTTTTTTATTTTGAAAACCGCTTCAATTATTTCCTGATGTTTTTTTAAATTAACTTTTATGGGATAGAGAGGTGTAGATGAACCATTGGTAGTATTCCTGGTCTCTAACAAAATATTTATCCTTTGGGTTGATTTCAGATCATCATAAGCAACTTTTATCTACTAAATACAGATTCATCCTTATATTTTCAAGTCATGTTTCAAGTCTAAATGAAGTCCTCGAATTGAAAGTGTTAAGCCGCTGCAAATAAAATTTTAGCAGCCTATAAAGGCTGTAAAAAGTAAGTAAATATATGAAATTATTAGTATTAACTATAAGCCTGATAAGCTGTTTAAGATTATTTTTTTGAAACTAAAAATAGCCAGTGCTTAATATTTTTTTATGGTTCAGGGTATCAAGCCAAACTTTGCGCTATCAAAGCCCATCCCATTTTTAATTAGTCATGCCTTCGACTAGAGCATAGAATGAGTTCACTTTTGTTGTACTGGCGTTAGGCATATGGCAGTAAGCTGGATTTTCTTCACTTTAATGGCAGCATTTATGCAGGCCTGGCGTAATGCCTTTCAAAAACAGCTGAGTACTACAGTCGATGTCTGGGGAGTCACGCTGGCTCGGTTTATTTTTGGATTGCCATTTGCTGCTCTTTACCTCGGCAGTCTGTATTATTTCAAGCCGGTTGAAAATATCGTCCACTTCACGCCAAAGTTCTGGGTCTACATTGTGATTGCAGCTTCTAGCCAGATTTTAGCCACTGCATTGATGGTACAGCTGTTTAAGCAAAAAAATTACGCGATTGGGGTAGGGCTGGCTAAAAGTGAAGCGATACTGGCCGCGATTATTGGCGTAACTTTTCTGGCTGACCATTTGTCCTTTCTGGCCTGGATTGGGGTGGCACTGGGTGGTTATGCGGTATTTTTGCTGAGTAAAGGCCAGCAGATAGCAGGGTTCTCAGCCAAAACACTGGCTATTGGCATCGGAAGCGGTTTAAGTTTTGCCATTACTTCACTACTGGTACGAGAAGCCAGTTTAGAGCTCACAAATTTACCAAATTTACACCGTGCAGGATGGGTATTACTGCTGGTGATCAGTTTCCAGTGTATCAGTATGCTGCTTTATCTGGGGCTGTTTAGTCGCCGTACTTTAATTGCCATGTGGCAACGTCTGGGCCTAACCTTTAAGGTAAGTGTGTGCAGTTTTATGGCATCGCTCGGCTGGTTTACTGCCATGAGCATGATGAGTGTACCGGTGGTGAAAACCTTAGGCCAAATCGAGATTCTGTTTAGTATGCTGATCTCGGCGTATTTTTTTAAAGATAAATTGGCCCGCTCGGAACATTGGGGATTGGTCTTGGTGGTGATTGCTGCAATTTTAGTGATCTGGGCCTGATGTTGAATGAATCTTTAGAATGTAAAAAAGCCACTTCGAAAAGTGGCTTTTTGTTTGCATCTATTTAAGCTGCAATAAATTTCTGAACTGCCTGATTGAAGGCTTCAGGTTGCTCCACGTTGGAAATATGCGAGGCATTGATTTCAAACAGTTGGCTATGAGCAATGCTGTCTTGCATTGATTGACCATCTGCAACCGTAGTCACCGGGTCTTGCTGACCCGCAATAATCAGTACCGGCATAGGAATATCTTTCAGCTGTTCACGTAAATCCGCTTTAGCCAAAGCTTCACAACAGCTTGCATAACCTTCGCTGCTGCCAGCTTCCAAGTCGTTTTGAAGATTTTCAACTACTGTTGGGTTGCTTTGGATAAAGGGTTCGGTAAACCAGCGTGATGCTGCGGTAGATGCAATTGGTTGTAGGCCTTGTTCACGCACCAGCGCGGCACGCTCATTCCAGGCCTGTTCCTGACCAATTTTGGCTGCCGTGTTGCAGACAATCACGTGGCTAAAACGTTCGGGCTTATTAATTGCTAACCATTGACCGGTTAAACCACCCATTGAAATACCACAGAATGCAGCTTTTTCAATTTTTAAATGATCAAGCAGGTTGATAACATCTTGACCCAGTTGATCAAGGCTATACGGACCTTGTGGCGCAGATGAAGCCCCATGACCACGGGTGTCATAGCAAATCACAAAATAATCCTGTTTGAAGTGATTAAATTGTTTTTGCCACATCCCATAATTGGTGCCGAGTGAATTAGAAAAAATCAAGGCTGGCTTAGATGCATCACCAAAGGTCTGGTAGTTGATCTGGGCATCGTTAGATGTAAAAGTTGGCATTTTTTAAATCCTTAATCCTCCCTCGATCCCTCCTTTACGAAAGGAGGATCGAGCGAGCATTTAATAATTAAACACGTTCAATAATCAAAGCAATGCCTTGACCGACACCAATACACATTGAACAAAGACCGTATTTACCACCTGTTTGTTCAAGCTGGTTCAGTGCAGTCATCACAAGACGCGCGCCAGATGCACCAAGTGGATGACCTAAAGCAATTGCACCACCATTTGGATTGACTTTCTCTGAACCATCTTCAATGCCCAAGTCACGAGTACAAGCCAAAGCTTGTGCTGCAAAGGCTTCGTTCAGTTCAATCACGTCCATCTGTTCAATGGTCAAACCTGTTTGTGCCAATAATTTCTTGATTGCAGGTGCAGGACCAAAGCCCATAATGCGTGGTTCAACACCCACGACGGTTGAGCCAATAATTTTGGCACGTGGTTTTAAGCCGTGTTGAGCAACTGCTTCGTCAGATGCAATTAATAGGGCAGCCGCACCATCATTGATCCCGGAAGCATTACCTGCAGTTACGGTACCATCGGCTTTCACGACTGGCTTGAGTTTTGCCAAAGCTTCTGGTGTTGTTGCACGTGGATGTTCGTCTTTATCCACTACAACAGCATCGCCTTTACGTTGTGGAATCACCACAGGAATAATTTCTTTGGCAAAGAAACCACGTGCTTGTGCTGCCGCTGTACGTTGCTGGCTGGTTAAAGCAAACTGGTCCTGATCTGCACGGTTAATATTGAACTGTTCCGCCAGGTTTTCAGCAGTTTGCGGCATGGTTTCTACGCTGTACATTTCTTTCAGTTTCGGGTTAATGAAACGCCAGCCCATGGTGGTGTCTTCAATTTTTTGACTACGACCATAGGCAGATTCAGATTTACCCATGACAAATGGCGCACGACTCATTGACTCGACACCGCCAGCAATAATCAGTTCAGCTTCACCGGCTTTAATGGTACGCGCAGCCATGGCAATGGCATCCAGTGATGAACCGCAAAGACGGTTAATCGTCGTTGCTGGTACTTGGTAGGGTAAACCGGCTAAAAGTGCAGACATACGCCCCACGTTACGGTTATCTTCACCGGCCTGGTTGGCACAGCCATAAATCACGTCATCAACCTGTTCCCAATTGACTGATGGGTTGCGTTCCATTAAAGCTTTGATTGGAAGTGCACCCAAGTCATCGGTACGAACAGGAGCAAGGCCACCGGCATAACGGCCAAATGGGGTACGGATGGCATCTACGATATAGGCATTTTTCATTGTGTATTTCTCACATATTTAAAAGAAGAAAACTCCTCCCTTTTTTAAAGGGTGAGAAGCATTGCTTCGCAAGGGAGGGATTTAATGAAGTAGTTTTATTCCTCAAATCCTCCCTAAATCCCTCCTTTAATAAAGGAGGGACTTCCCCTTAATTTGATTGAGTTGCATCAATCAGTTTGGCACCGGTCATCGACTGTAATTCTTCAAATGACAGACCTTCAACTTTCTCAATCACTTTCATGCCTTCAGGAGTGACATCAATCACACACAGGTCGGTATATATTCGGTCAACACATTTCAGGCCAGTCGCAGGGTAAGCCAACTCAGCGACAATTTTTGGCTCGCCTTTTTTAGTCACATGCTCGGTGGTAATAAAGACTTTTTTCGCACCAACGGCTAAGTCCATTGCCCCGCCCACCGCAGGAATCGCATCCGGTGCACCGGTATGCCAGTTGGCCAAGTCCCCATTTTCAGCGACCTGGAAAGCACCCAATACCGCGATGTCCAGGTGACCACCACGCATCATGGCGAATGAATCACCGTGGTGGAAGAAGGCACCACCTTCAAGTAAGGTCACAAATTCTTTACCGGCATTGATCAGCTCAGGATCACGGTCTTCTTCAGCAGGAGGAGGACCGAAAGCCAACAGGCCATTTTCAGAATGTAAAAACACGTCTTTGTCTGAAGGCAGGTAGCTGGAAATTTTGGTGGGTAAGCCAATGCCGAGGTTAACATAGGCGCCATCAGGAATATCTTGTGCCACACGTTCAGCGATCTGGTCACGGGTCAGTTTGCTATAGCTCATTGTTTCTCTCCGATACCAATTATTGTGCAGGTTTAACTTGAACAACGTGTTGAACAAAAATTCCCGGGGTGATGATATGTTCAGGATCTAGTGCACCCAGTTCAACCACTTCAGATACCTGGGCAATGGTCACGTCAGCTGCCATCGCCATAATCGGACCGAAGTTACGCGCAGATTTACGGTACACCAGGTTGCCCCAACGGTCGCCTTTATGCGCTTTAATCAAAGTGAAATCTGCCTTGATCGGGTTTTCTAAAACGAAGTCTTTGCCTTCATAGTTCAGGGTCGGTTTACCTTCAGCCAGCAATGTTCCGAAACCTGTAGGCGTGTAGATTGGACCCAAGCCCATACCAGCAGCCTGAATACGGCAAGCCAGGTTACCTTGAGGAACCAGTTCCAGTTCGATTTTTCCGGCACGATACAGTTCGTCAAACACCCAAGAGTCAGACTGACGCGGGAAAGAACAGATGATCTTGCGCACTGCACCCGTCTTTAAAAGTTTGGCCAGACCGTAATCGCCATTACCAGCGTTGTTATTCACAATAACCAGATCCTTGATGCCAAGCTCAATCAGGCCATCAATCAGCTCTGCCGGCTGACCCGCTGTACCAAAACCGCCAATCATGATGGTCGAACCATCTTTAATTTGAGAGAGGACTTCCGTTAATGAAGCCACGCTTTTATCGATCATAATCGTTCCTAACGCTAAAATTATTTAGTTTCAGTTTGGGAGAGGGAAACAGTGTTGGACACTGCGGGACCTGTTTTGGGTTTGCTTAATAAAAGATGGGCGACGAGACCGATACAAATGCCCCAAAACACCGAACTCAATCCGAGGAAATGCATACCGGATGCCGTAGCTAAAAAAGTGATTAAGGCTGCATCACGTTCGCTTTCATCTTTCATGGCCACTGAAACATTGGTGGCAATGGCACCCAATAAGGCAAGGCCTGCAAGCGCTGCCACCAGTTCTTTCGGCAGCAGGCTGAACAGCATGACAATACTGCCGGCAAATAAACCGCCTAAAATGTAAAACACACCATTGGCGATTCCTGCGATATACCGTTTATCTTTAAGTTCATGTGCATCCTTACCCATACATAAGGCAGCGGTAATGGATGCCAAAACAATGGTGATACCACCCACGCAAGCCACAGCAAGCGATGCAATACTGGTGGTGGTGATAATCGGTTTTGCAGGTGTGTCATAACCACTGAGTTTCATAATCGCCATGCCAGGCAAAAACTGCCCGCTAAGACTGACCAAGATTAGTGGAATCGCCAGATTCAGCATGCCATTAATTGACCATTCAGGGTTAATCCACTGCGGAATGGCAAGACTGAAATCGACAGTGACTGGATTCATTTTGCCGAGGATTAAACTGAGTAAAACTCCTGCAAACAGTACCCAAACCATGCTGTAGCGTGGACTTACGCGCTTGGATACTAGAAAAACCAGTAGCATGCCAAACACGATCAGGGGCATGCTGTTTGTAGCGGTGAACAGTCCCAAGCCAAATTGAAATAAAATCCCGGCCATCATGCCCGCTGCAATGGATTGGGGAATCCACTTCAGCAGCTTGTCAAAATAGCCTGTCAAACCAATAAAAAGAATCACCAAAGCAGCCGTGATATAGGCAGCGACCGCTTCATTTAAAGAAATATTGGGGAAGAGCGTGACCAACAGTGCCGTGCCGGGCGCTGACCAGGCGGTGATAACCGGGACTTTGTACTTGATTGATAAAAAAATCCCAGCAACTGCTGCACCAATGGAGATGCCCCAGATCCATGAAATCATCATGCTGGGGTTAACATTGGCTTTTTGTGCCGCCTGGAAAAAGATGATCAACGGCCCGGAATAGGAAATCAGCACGGCTAGAAATCCTGCAACCGTTGCTGACACAGACCAGTCATCTTTTAAGCTTTTAAACAGGGTCGTCATTGCTACTGCCTCCATGCTGATAAATCAATGATCCTGTACCACGCCTATGATCAGGGTTAGCCCTGATCACCACCACCAACGGGAACCACTGTTCCTGTCATATAAGACGATTCGTCAGATGCCAGGAAAGTAATGGCATTGACTTGTTCCTGAATCGTGCCGTAGCGTCCCAGGAAGGTACGGTCAATGGTTTGATCAACCACTTGCTGCATCCATTCTTTTTCAGATTCAGTCAGTGGATTGGCATTACGCGGTACTTTACGTGGTGGGGCTTCGGTTCCACCTGTCGCAACTGCATTGACACGAATACCATCTTTGGCATGTTCAAAGGCGAGGGAAGCAGTTAAACCATTCACACCACCTTTTGAAGCCGAATAAGGCACACGGTTAATACCACGTGTTGCAATTGAAGAGACGTTGACAATGGTACCTTGCTGATTCTTGATCATTTCAGGCAACACTGCGCGGCAGCACCACATGGTTGGAAACAGTGAACGATTCACTTCCTTGATAATTTCTTCTTCAGAAAATTCTTCAAAGGGTTTCATCCAGATGGCACCACCGACGTTGTTGATGAGCACATCAACACGGCCATAGGTCTCAATTGCTTGGGCAACCACAGATTCTGCACCTGCAAAGGTTTCCAGGTTAGCCTTGACGATAATTGCATCACCTTCTTGTGCTTCAATTTCCGCTAATGTCTCATCGACGTAATCAGATATATCTGCTAGAACAACTTGAGCACCTTCGCTAGCCACTTGTAGCGCTACACCGCGACCGATGCCTTGAGCGGCACCTGTCACGATCACAACTTTGTTTTCAAATCTTTTTGCGCGATTCATTTGATTCTCCAACTTAGTTTGCAGAGAATTTTTCGAACAGGAAGTTTGCTGGTTTAACACCTTCAGCTTCTAACCAGCCACGAACCGCTTCGACCATAAGGACTGGACCACATAAGTAGATGTCTACGTCACCACCGTTTAACCATTCATTATCAATATGGCCTGTGACATAACCTTTACGCTCATGTGCAGATTCCGGGTTTGCCACAACGGTACGGTATTCGAACCATGGTAATTTCGCCTGAAGTTCGTTAAGGCGCTCTAATGCAACCAGGTCAAAGTCGTTGGTTACACCAAATACCAGACGTACAGGCTGTTCTGAACCTTTTTCTTCCAGAACGGATAACATGGACAAGAATGGTGCAATACCTGTACCACCTGCCAGCATCACGACAGGGCGTGCAACATTACGTAAATAGAAGCTACCGAAAGGACCTATAAAAGTCATTTTGTCGCCCACTTTAGCCGTTTGGCTCAGGAAGCTGCTCATTTTGCCGTTCGGAACGTTACGAACAACGAAACCGGTTTTACGGTCACCCGGTTTAGAGCTGAAAGAGTAAGAGCGGGTTTCAGATGTACCAGGAATACCGACATTGACATATTGGCCTGCCAGGAAATTAATTTCTAGCTCAGCAGCGTCAAGTTCGATTTCAAAAGTAATCGTTGATTCAGAGAGGTTCTCAACAGAAGTTAGAGTACCTTGATAAGTATGAATTTGAGTTTTACAAACATCAGAAGTTGCCTGAATCTGGAATACAGCATCAGACGTCGGGTGGCACTGGCAAGCCAGTACATAGCCTTCAGCCGCTTCTTCAGGTGTTAAAGCATCTTCGATATAAGTTTCTTCCGGCATATCATAAGTGCCTGATTCACAAAATGCACGACACGTACCACATGCACCATCACGGCAATCTAGCGGAATATTGATCTTTTGGCGATATGCTGCGTCAGAAAGAGTTTCACCGTCAACAACAGTAATAAAACGCGTTACGCCATCTTCAAATTGAAGTGCAACATTATGGTTTGACATGGCAAGTATCCTACAAATGAGTTAAAACATCAGGTGGCCCGGGCCAACATTCCATTGGGCCAAGGCCGGTTTTTAAATCTAATCAGCTTAGATGTGGTAAACATCAATAACTTGGTTGATATAGTCGTTTTTCAGTACCACGTACTTGTTCAGGATTTTTGGCTGTTCGCCAGAGAAATCGATCACATAACGCGACATACCGAAGTAGCTGTAGTTTTTCTTGTAACGGAAACTCAAAGTATTCCAGTTAAAACGTACAGTCACCTGGTCACCGTTTTGTTCCACAATTTCAATGTTGCTGATGTTGTGGCTGGTACGGGTATCCGGCATGGTTGCTGAAGAACGTTCAGTCTTGATACGGAATACACGGTCTTCCAAACCTTGACGGTCCGGATAGAAAATCAGGGAGATTTCAGACTGAGGATCTTCGGTCAAGGTGTCATTGTCATCCCAGGCTGGCATCCAGAACTGTGCATTCGGAGCGTAGCACGCTAACCAGTTATCCCATTGCTCGTCGTCCAGGAAGCGCGCTTCGCGGTAAAGGAATTGAGCAATATTTTCTAAAGTAATCGCGCTCATGCTTGTTCTCCTGCAGCAGCAATCTCTTTTTCAGCAGCAATTGCTTTTTTCATCAGTTTCAACCAGAACTCGTGTTGAGCCAGGTATAGACCTTCGTCTTCAGTTTTAACGCCAGAAAGTTTTGGTTTTAAACCGATTTCATTGGCAGCCTCATCTGGACCTTGGATCCAGTGTTTAGAACCGCGGCTCATATCATTCCATTCAAGCGCGATACCCTGGTAGCCTGCTTGACATGCGCGGAATTCTTCCAGGTCATCCGGAGTTGCCATACCAGACGCGTTGAAGAAGTCTTCGTATTGACGGATACGACGTGCACGTGCTTCAGGTGCTTCACCTTTAGGCGCGATACAGTAGATGGTTACTTCAGTCTTATCGACAGAGATCGGGCGCAGTACACGGATTTGTGAACCGAACTGATCCATGAAGTAAACGTTTGGATAGATACACAGGTTACGAGAACGCTCGATCATCCATTTCGCCATGGCTGCACCGTATTTCTCGGTGTATTCGTCTTTTTTCGGGAAGTTTGGACGGTCTTCCGGGTTTGCCCATTGCGTCCAAAGGAGCATGTGGCCATTTTCGAAACCGTAAGAACCACCGCCTTGTTTACCCCAAGAACCAGCACTCATCGCACGGATGTTGTCGCCGCCTTGTTTTTCTTTGCGTTGCTGAGTTGTCGCAGCATAGTTCCAGTGAACTGCAGAAACGTGATAACCATCAGCACCGTTTTCAGCAGTCAGTTTCCAGTTACCTTCGTAGGTATAGGTAGACGCACCACGCAGAACTTCAAGACCTTCTTCAGACTGACCAACGATCATGTCGATGATTTTAGTTGCTTCACCAAGATATTCTTCAAGAGAAGGAACGTCTGGATTCAAGCTACCGAACAGGAAGCCTTTGTAGTTTTCAAAACGTGCAACTTTTTTCAGGTCGTGTGAACCTTCTTTGTTGAAGCAGTCAGAATAACCGGCATCAGAAGGATCTTTAACTTTTAACAACTTACCAGAGTTGTTGAATGTCCAGCCGTGGAAAGGGCAGGTATAAGTTGCTTTGTTACCGCGTTTGTAACGGCAAAGCTCTGCACCACGGTGTGAACAGGCATTGATCATGGCATTCAGTTCGCCATTACGGTTACGCGCAATGATGATTGGCTGACGGCCAATGTTCGTGGTGTAGTAATCGTTGATATTCGGAATTTGGCTTTCATGTGCCAAGTAAACCCAATTGCCTTCAAAGATATATTTCATCTCTAAGTCAAATAAGGCTTCATCAGTAAATACTGAACGATGGAGTTTGAATTCACCTGTTTCATAATTTTCAACAAGTAATTCATCGATACGATCTAGATGGCTGGTATTGATTACAGGAATACGTGGCATGTCCGTTCTCCGACTTTCCAAATTTTAGGGAAGTCACCACAGCGCTTCATTGCCCTTCTTTGGGGAATGAAGCGTTGCAGTTCCTTGTTTGCTAATTAAGCGCTTGCGCGACGACGTTCAACTTCAGTAGAAGGTGCACCTTCTTTGTCTTTTTGAAGTACAACGTCGAACTGGATATGTTTGAAAGGACCTTTCAAGCCGCGACGCGCAATTTCAGCTTCGTCAGTAACGTCAACCGCAGTTGCTACCAGACCTTCGCGAGTACCGAATGCGAAGTCATCCCAAAGGTATTTGTCGCCTTCGATGTTGAACTGAGTTGTCAACTTGCGGTGACCTGGTGCAGAGATAAAGTAATGCACGTGTGCAGGACGCTGACCGTGACGAGAAAGCTTGTTCAACATGTGTTGTAACGGACCTTCAGGGTTCAAACCGTAACCTACAGGCATAGTGGTTTGCGCAGTGTAGTTACCGTTTTCATCACTCAGGATGGTACGACGAAGGTTGAAGTGCGACTGAGATTTGTCGAAGTAAGAGTAGTTACCGTTGCTGTTGGCATGCCACATTTCTACTTTAGCACCAGAAAGAACTTCACCATCAGTGTCAGTTACTTTACCTTCGATGATAAGTGTCGGGATTTTACCTTCTTCAGTACCATCGTCCATGCGAGCGAAACCTGTTGATTCAGGTGCACCAGCAACATATAGAGGGCCTTCGATTGTACGTGGTGTACCACCCGTTAAACCTGCTTTTGCATCAGCTTCATCAGCACGCAAGTCCAGGAAGTGTTCCAGGCCGATTGCTGAACCTAACAGTGCAAACTCATCAGCTTTTGCCATGTCGATCAGCGCTTCTACACCTTTCCAAACTTCAGACTGGCTCAGATCAAGATCTTCAATGGCTTGGTAAAAGTCTGTAACCAGACGAACAACAACTTGTTGTAAACGGGCATCTACTGGACCTTCAGAAGTGTCTACGTTACAAGCTTTAACTACATTTTCAATGGTTTGACGATCCATTTTATTACTCCTTGGAGGGGTGCTTTGGTGGCGAATATCTCTGCTTAAAGAGATAGATGGCTGCCACTTTCCTTGTTTGCTACTTGGTATGTTAAATATGTTTTTTTGTGAAACTGGAACAAAGGTTTATTCCAGTTTTCAGGGTTAAATCAGGTGTCATCTTCACGAACAGATGAGGGGTGACGGTTTAATGCCATCACTTCAATGTTCATGTAAGGGTAGAGTGGAAGACCCTGTAAAATGTCATGCAGTTCTTCATTGCTCTCGACATCAAAAATACTGATGTTTGAGTATTGGCCAGTAATGCGCCAGATATGACGCCATTTGCCTTGACGCTGCAATTCCTGTGAATAAACCTTTTCAACGGCTTTAATTTCATTGGCCTGTTCAACGGGCATATCACGTGGAATATTTACATCCATACGTACATGGAAAAGCATGGGTTTCTCCTGATTACTGACGACGCAAGTTGTCAATCTTGTTTTCATCCAGCTCAATACCCAGACCTGGACCGTTCGGAATCTCAAGTTCAAAGTTCTGATAGTTGAGCGGGGTTTTCAAAATATTTTCGGTAAGCAGCAATGGACCAAACAGTTCGGTTCCATACGCCAGATTTTCAAAGGTAGAGAAGACATGAGCAGAGGCAATCGTACCCACCGGGCCTTCCAGCATGGTGCCGCCGTACAGGTCGATACCTGCCAGTTTAGCGACTTTTCCAACCTCACAGCCTTCAACCAAACCGCCTGATTGGGCCACTTTTACTGCAAAAACTGATGCACCATTGTTACGTGCAATTTGATAAGCTGAGTGAGGACCCATCAAGGATTCATCCGCCATGATGGCCACATCAAAACGGCGAGTCAGGCGTCGCATTGCATCCAGATTGTCAATTGCACATGGCTGTTCAATCAGATCAACACCACCATCTTGTAACAACTGAATACCCTTGATCGCTTCAAGCTCAGACCAGGCACGGTTTACATCGACACGAATCGAGATGTCTTTGCCCAAGGCTTTCTTGATCGCCAGTACATGTTCAACATCTTCTTCAACCGGGCGTGAACCAATTTTCAGTTTGAACACATTGTGGCGTTTTGCCTCAATCATTTTCTGCGCTTCAGCAATATCTTTCTCGGTATTACCTGAAGCCAATACCCAAAGTACCGGAATACTGTTTCGTAAACGTCCACCTAATACTTCACTGAGTGGCAGGTTGAGACGTTGTGCCTTAATATCCAGTAGGGCAGTCTGAATGGCACATTTGGCAAAGCGGTTGCCATTAATATTTTTTTTGATTACCTGTAATGTTTGTGCAACATTTAAACCGGATAATGTTTTTAAAAGCGGTGCGAAATAAGTATCAATATTAACTTTGACACTTTCCGGGCTTTCTTCACCATAGCCTAATCCACCAATAGTGGTTGCTTCGCCCCAGCCTACATAACCATCTTCTGTGGTAATTTTAACCAACACCAGTGTCTGGGTTTGCATGGTTGCGACAGCCATCTTGTGGGGACGGATGGTTGGAATTTCCACCAGCAACGTTTCTATAGACTTATACATCTTTAAAATTCTCGATCTTGCTTTATGCCTGTCTTGTGATATACCTTAAAGGAATAGTTTTAATTGGTCGAAGATCAATTTTGCATTTTTTTATACTTTAAAGGTATTTTTAACTATGGAACTTAGACATTTACGCTACTTCGTTGCAGTGGTTGAAGAGCAAAGTTTTACCAAAGCGGCTGAAAAACTCTTTATTGCTCAACCTCCTTTAAGCCGACAGATCCAAAATTTAGAGCAAGAGCTAGATATTCAGCTGTTTGAGCGGGGTAGTCGTCCACTTAAGACTACGGAAGCAGGACAATTTTTTTATCAGCATGCGGTTAAACTTTTGTCTAATGCTGAAGAAATAAAATCGATGACGAAACGTATCGGGATTGCCGATCGGACCATTACCATTGGTTTTGTCGGTTCTTTATTATTCGGTTTGCTATCGCGCATTATGTTTCTTTTTAAACAGCAGCATCCTTATCTCAAGATTGAAATGATGGAAATGAATACCTATGAGCAGATTCAGGCGCTTAAAGAAGGAAAGATTGATGTCGGCTTTGGCCGTTTAAGAATTTCCGACCCTGCGATTAAACGTGTACTACTTCGTGAAGAGCCTCTTGTCGCGGCAGTGCATGCCAGCCATCCTTTAGGACAGCGTTCTGGTGTGAACCTGTCGGAACTGGTAGATCACCAGTTATTCTTGTATCCCAATACCGGTAAGGCCAATTTTGCCAGTCAGGTCCGTGGTATATTTTCCGAGTATGGACTGGAACCCAAAAATGTTCGTGAAGTACGTGAACTGCAGCTTGCACTCGGTTTTGTTGCAGCAGGAGAGGGCATTTGCCTGGTGCCGGAAAGTGCCAAAAACATTAAATTGGCGCATTTAAACTTTATTCCTATATTAGACAGTTTTGCGGTGAGTCCAGTCTTCATGGCCATTCGTAATATGGATGAAAGTGAATACATCCAGTTCCTGTTTGATGCGGTATATCAGGTTTATGACCTGGAAGCGGTGCAATATGATCGTGCCGTGTTCTGATCAGGCACAGTAAAAAACAACCCTAAAAACCTTAAATATAGAAAATTTCTCCAAATAATGAGACTCAATAAAATATTTTTATATAAAAAGGTGATGGGTCTCATGGTCTTTAATATATCTAAAGCATAGTAAATACAGGATTTTGACCTAAAGCAGACTTTATAGGTATAGAAACATGCCTATTCAGTTTTGGACATTTTTTCGCATCTTCTGCATTGTGAGCACCAGAAACTGAACTTCACAATTAGGAGGTGGAGATGTCTACAAATAAAGTGAATATTAATACGCTGATCGATGAGGCAAAATTTACGCCATTTCACTGGGGTGTGTTGCTTTGGTGTCTGTTGATCATTATCTTTGACGGTTATGACCTGGTAATTTATGGGGTAGCTTTACCACTCCTGATGCAGGAATGGGCACTCAGTACCGTACAGGCAGGTTTGCTGGCCAGTACTGCATTATTTGGCATGATGTTCGGTGCCATGAGCTTTGGTACTCTCTCTGACAAGATTGGCCGTAAAAAAACCATCATGATCTGTGTTGCACTTTTCAGTGGTTTTACCTTTTTAGGTTCTTTTGCCAGTAACCCTACTGAGTTCGGTATTCTTCGCTTCTTAGCCGGTTTGGGAATTGGTGGCGTAATGCCAAACGTGGTTGCCCTCATGACCGAATATGCACCAAAACGTATCCGCAGCACGCTGGTTGCCCTGATGTTTAGTGGTTATGCGATTGGTGGAATGTCATCTGCATTATTGGGCGCATGGTTGGTTCCACAGTTTGGCTGGAAAATCATGTTCCTTCTTGCCGGTACTCCATTATTACTTTTGCCGGTTATCTGGAAATTCCTGCCAGAATCGCTGATGTACCTGACTGTTAAAAAAGAAACAGAAAAGGCCCACGTCATTATCCAAAAATTGTCACCAGAACAGCAGATTACAGCTCAAACTGAATTTGTCCTGAATGAGGTGAAAAAAGGTGATGAAGCGCCACTCAAAGCATTGTTCCAGCAAGGCCGTAGCTTTAGTACCTTCATGTTCTGGCTGGCTTTCTTCATGTGCCTGTTGATGGTATATGCTTTAGGCAGCTGGTTACCAAAACTAATGATTCAGGCAGGTTATTCACTGGGCGCAAGTATGATCTTCCTGTTTGCCCTGAACATTGGCGGCATGATTGGCGCGATTGGCGGTGGCTACCTGGCAGACAAGTTCCACATCAAAAAAGTATTGACCATCATGTTTATATGCGGTGCATCGGCTCTGGTTCTGCTTGGTTTTAACAGTCCACAGTTTGTATTGTATGCCCTGATTGCCTTGGCAGGTGCCTCGACTATCGGTTCACAAATTCTGCTATATACCTTCGTCGCACAATATTACCCATCGACTGTACGTTCTACCGGCATGGGTTGGGCTTCAGGGATTGGCCGTATCGGAGCGATCGTAGGACCAGTACTGACCGGAACTTTATTAACTTTTGAATTGCCACACCAAATGAACTTCTTTGCCATCGCTATTCCGGGTGTGATCGCTGCGCTGGCTGTTTTCATGGTTAATCTAAAATCTTCTGTAGAAGGCCAAGCCCTTGCAGAATCTGCTGTCAAAAGCAGTCCTGTTGCACAAAAAGTCACCCAATAATTTCTTTACCTTTCCATTAATCTACTATCATCAATGATATAGATCGCCATCGTAAGCGATGGTGATCTGTTGCTAGAATTTGACGGCACAATAACAAGCGAGTTTAGGATGAACGCGAAAACATTAACCCAAACAACTGATTTACAAGCAACAACGGTTCGACCAAATATGCAGCGTACGCTCATGATAAGCATGATTGCATTAAGCATGGGAGGAATGAGTGTTGCAGCGCAAGCACAAACCCAGCAGCAAAATGAAATTGAACAGCTTAGACAGGAAGTTCAAGCTTTACGTAGTTTGGTGGAGCAGCAAAAAGTACAGAATGCACAAACTGCAACAGCAATTGCTAACATACAACGTACTGCAGCAACTGTGCCAGCGAACCCTGTATTAAAAACTGCCAAAGGCGCCGAGTTTAATTTATATGGTAATGTGCGTTTAGATGCCTCTTATAAGGTTGATGGCGGTCCTATCGATTGGCCATATAACCAGATCAATAACGTGGCACTGGAAGGTACTGCCGGAAATAGCGACCGTTTAAGCTCGACTTTATCTGCAACGCGTTTAGGCCTTGATTTTAAAACTCAGGCTTCTGAGCAAGAGGTCAAAGGTAAAATTGAAGTCGACTTTTTGGGTGGAGCTAACTTCGATAATCTGCGTATCCGTCATGCCTATGTAAATTATGGTAACTGGCTGTTGGGGCAAACCTGGTCAAACTTTGCAGTACCGGATTATATGCCAGAAACTATTGATGCAAATGCATACGTTGGTGGTGCTGTGAAACGTACACCACAAGTGCGTTATACCACCAAATTTAATCCACAAACCAATTTGGTATTAGCTGCTGAAGATCCTAAAGATAAATTGGTCACTGATAAGGTGATCACTCAGCGTTTACCGGCGTTAACCGCACGTTTAAATCATCAATTTGCAGATAACTTAAATGTCAGCGTACGTGCCATGGGTCATGAAAAGCGTATCAATTCTGAAGAAGAAATGGCATGGGGAGTAGGTGTAGGTGCAAAGTATGATGTCGTACCTGGTACCACCTTAAAAGCAGATTATTACCATGTTAAAGGCGATAGCAGCTTCGTATCATTTGCCAATAAAGGTGTTGTTGTAGAAGCAGATGGTAGTCTTGTACAAAACGAATTTGATTCTATTATGCTAGGTGTTACCCAAAAATTTAGTGACAAATTACATGGCACTTTGGGCTACGGCTATATGACTTTTGATAAAGATCAAAATTATCTGGATGCTCCAGGAAGTGCAGCTACAGCCAATAAAGACCTCTGGCAAGCCTGGGCAAATGTTTTTTATAGCCCAACCAAGCCTTTGAGTTTTGGTCTTGAATATGTCTATGGTGAACGTGAAACTTTTGCTAGCAAGACAGGTGAAGACAACCGCTTAAATGCAGTTGCAATCTATAACTTCTAATAGTCCCCTAAATAAAGACCTCTTATTATGCACTACATAGTAAGGGGTCTATTTTTATATGTATATTGTGATCATTTGAGAATCAAAACCTGAGCCAGAACAAAGCACAGCCATGGACTAGATCTTTTTTGCTATTACCTCATTGTGAACCACTCGTTTAGAATGACTAAATTTAGTATTTCTTGCCTCACATCCTCTAAAAAATACTTGCACTCGCAAATATAGACGAATTATCAACAGATCCTCATTTTCTATTATTGAATTTCGCATAGTGAAAATTAGTGCATAGCCACAATAAGGTCTATCAAAAGATCAATAGAGATATCTTGAATTTGGGCGACCCTTCCGTTTAAGTTAAACTGGCTTATGAATTTTAAAGTAGTAAAAATACGGAAATAGGTGTAAGCGGGGTTATTTTTCGTTTATCTTTATATGACTCATTTGAATCCTAGCCAATTCACAACAGGCCGATCGCTACCATAGTGTAATGGTTTAATTTCATGAGGCTTTTCAAAAAATCTTATTGTCAATAACAAGTTGAAGCATACAATTCTACAGAGCAACAGTACTTGCTGTTAGATGTACCAAGCTCTTAAGCTGAACTGGAGAGATTCATTGCGCGTTGTTCGCTATAAATTTGTGATTATCATCCTGCTGCTTATACTTGCAGCAAGCTATGCTCTATTTCGATGGTGGCAGGGACCTGTGTTACCAGGATATACCCTGACATACAGGCCTCTGGTGCAAAATGTAGTAGCGACTGGCCGTGTAGCAACCGTATCACGTGCTCAGGTGGGCAGCGAAATTACCGGTGTCGTTCTTGAGCGGTTTGTGCAGGAAGGTGATCAGGTGGTGCCGGGTGATTTACTGCTCGTCTTAAAATCGGATGAACTGCGTGCACAGGTACGACAAGCTGAAGTGGCTCTGACCGAACTCGCAACCAGCCGGCGTCCACAGGCAGTAGCAGAACTGGCCACTGCCAAAGCCCAGCTGGAACAGGCCAGTCGGGAAGCAGCACGTAGACGTAATCTAGAAGCTGGCATACTCTCAGCAGAAGAAATAGAACAGGCCGTGGAAGCGGAAAGAGTCGCCCGCAATAATTTTGAAACAGTACGTCTAAAAACAGCAGCATTGGCACCTGGTCAAGTCGAGGAAGCCAAGCTTCGTGAGCAACTTGCTGCAGCCCAGGCTCAACTGGCCAAAACTAAAATTCGCTCTACAGTCACCGGTACGGTACTCACTCTGGATGTGGAACCGGGTGATCTGATCCAACCGGGTCAGACTTTATTTAGCATCGCATTGAAGGGCAATACAGAAATTCGTGTGCCTTTAGATGAGCGAAATTTACCGCAACTTGCTTTACAGCAAAAGGCAATGGTCATTTCTGATGCCTATCCGGATCAAGCTTTTCCGGCCCGGATCAATTTTATAGCGCCAAGCATTGATCCGCAGCGTGGTACGGTAGAGGTTCGCTTAGCCGTCGATCCGGTGCCTGATTTTCTGCGTCAGGATATGACGGTGTCGGTGAATGTCGAGACCAACAGACGAGAGCGGGCATTGGCTATTCCAAACGATGCTTTAAGCAGTATCAAAGGCGATAAGGCCAGTGTGCTATTGGTACGTGATGGAAAAATAAAATATCAGCAAGTCAGCTTAGGTTTACGTGGCCTGGCCATGTCAGAAGTGGTTTCAGGTTTGAGTGATGGTGATCAGGTGCTGGCCAATGCCGAAGCACCCTTAACAGAGGGTGAGAGGGTACGCTTAAAACAGCAAAAAACACCCTGGAATCATCAGGCTGATGATACAAATAGTAAAAATGAATTACCGGTGAAATTCGATTGAAAAACTTTTTCGGGCGGCTCTGGACAGAATGGACAATCGCAATCAGTTTTTTGCGTGAAGGCCGTGCACAGTCCATCATGATTACTGTGGGTGTTGCAGTGGGTGTGGCTGTCATCATTTTTATCAGTGCTTTAATTCAAGGATTGCAGTCGAATATTGTCGAACGTACTTTGGGTACTCAGGCGCATATCCGTTTGCTGTCACCGGATGAGGTGAATCAGATTGTGCAGCCTGCTGCAGGAACGGTGCAATTATTGCAGGAAGACAAGCGGGCACAGCGCCTGCGCTCAATTAACAACTGGCAGCAGATTACTGAGACTTTAGATCAGTTGCCGGTACTGACCGCCGTATCTCCGGTGGTATCCGGGCCGGCCTTTGTGCAAAGGGGTGATGCCATTCAATCTGTCGCCTTGGTGGGTATTAATCTTGAACGTTATCAACAGATTATCCCACTGAGAGAATATCTGTTAAGCGGTCAGTTGCGCATCGGTGCAGACGATGTAATGATTGGCAGTCAGCTCGCCAAAGATCTGGGTGTGCAGGTGGGAAGCAAGTTACGGCTGGATACGGGGCGGGAGAACAGTGCATTGGTCAATGTGGCCGGGATCTTTGAACTTGGGGTACGCGAACTGGATGCGCGCTATGTGTATCTGGACTTGAAACAGGCACAGTCCTTACTCAGTTTACCTGGTGGAGTTACAGTGATTGACCTGACTATTTCAGATATTTTTGAGGCAGACAATATTGCTGCACAGATAGGACGCTTGACCTCATTAAAAGCCGAAAGCTGGATTAAAACCAATGCTCAGCTGATGAATGCAATTACCGCTCAGAGCCTGTCAACCAATATGATTATTATCTTTGTGGCAATTTCCGTGGCATTTGGAATTGCCAGCGTTATGTCGGTCAGCGTGGTGCAGCGTACCCGGGAAATCGGTATTTTACGCGCGACTGGCGCGACCCAATTGCAAATTTTACGAATTTTCCTGTTTCAGGGCGCAATATTTGGCCTGCTGGGTTCAGTTTTAGGCAGTGCGGTCAGTTATGGTCTGGTGTGGATATTCAACACCTTTGGCCCGGGTCTGTTTTACATTCCTCTTTCGATCAATCTGGTAATACTGGCCTTGTTACTGGCTACGCTGACTGGCGTACTGGCTGCTGCGATACCATCGCGCCGGGCAGCAGCATTGGACCCTGTGGAGGCGATTCGTCATGTCTGACCAGTCTCAGGAAGTACTGCGCCTAGAAGCGCTGCATAAATCTTATAATATCGGGCAGCCCAATGAAGTTGAAGTATTACATGGAATCGATTTGCGTATCGCCCGCAATGATTTTGCTGCGCTGATTGGTCCATCCGGTTCCGGTAAAAGTACCTTATTGAATATTTTAGGTTTGCTGGATAAACCTAGCAGCGGTGAGCTGTATTTGCTGGGTCAGCCAACCAGTCGCATGGATGATGCCGGACGTACTGCGCTACGCGGCAACAGTATCGGTTTCGTGTTTCAGTTTCATCATCTTATTCAGGCTTTTACTGCCTTAAACAATGTACTTATGCCGTTAATGCTGACACATGGCAAGCCGGACAAACAGGCACTGGAGCGAGCGCGTGAACTGCTTGCAGCAGTCGGTCTTGAACAGTTTGCGGATCGTAAACCGAATGAACTTTCGGGAGGGCAGCAACAGCGGGTGGCGATTGCCCGGGCACTGATTACAGAACCAGCGCTATTATTAGCTGATGAACCTACAGGGAATCTGGATACCCAGACGGCTGCAGAAATGTTTGAACTGTTCCGTAAAGTGCATCGCGAACGTGATTGTGCTGTACTGCTGGTAACGCACGATCCACGTCTGTCTGCGACCTGTGATCGCACCATCAATCTGGTCGATGGCCGTATTCAAAGTGATTCATCAAATCATTAAACCAGCTCCTTTATTTTAAAATTCTAATCTTGATCTTAGCTACCCACTGAACAGCGATATGCAGATCTCTATAAGAAAACAAACGCTGAATTAAAAGAAGAAATGGGTGATTGCTGATGTATAGGATCATTGAGTTAATCTTTATTTCTATTTGCATTTGTCTTGTTTCTTACGCTTTTTTCACTGTCATTTTCTATGTTTCAGGTTGGGGGATGGCTAAATGAAAATTAATGCAATTCACCAGATCGACCTTGCTGAATGTCCTCGTTGTCATTCAATCATGTTCAAAGGTCTTATTTCATTCCATTTAACTAGTTGCTTGGGGTGATCTTCATGTCTAATAAATCTGATCAAAAAAAACATCAAAACCCGTAAAAACACGGGGGAAAGTACCCTAAATAAGCAATTCCATAGTCCTGAGTCTAGTCTCCGGACTGATTTTTCTATCCCCATTTATAACATGCGGGTTACGATTGACTAAAAATGAATCAAAATAGGGCTGATTTAGATGATTACAAAAGATGATTTAATTTATTTGTTTATGCTGATTCAAATTTTAATTGTTGCTTTGATCTTGGCTTTTAAAGTGTTTGTTTGGTCAGGTTGGTATCAGTTCATTTTTGGCTAAAGTTCTTTGTGATCCGATAGGTTGTTGCTACTGAAATTAGTTTGGACGTTTATAAATTAACTTCCACAATAAAAATACAAACGTCCAAAGCTCACGGATTTCGGCATAACGTGTATTATGTTCATTAAGATGCTTCACTGGAGAGATTAATATGTTGGTGAATCTCTCCAGTGAAGTTGTGCAATGACTATGAACCGTACCGGGTTTGTCGGAGACCAAACTTTCTGAGAGAATGTCCCGATGAAAAAAGTAAAATATACCCCTGAAATCAGAGATAGAGCGGTTCAATTATTGATTGAATCCGAAAAAGATTATCCATCGAATTGGGCTGCAATCACAGCAATTGCGCCTAAGATTGGTTGTACTCCTGAAACACTTCGTGCCTGGCATCAAAAGCATTTAGATCAGCAAAATCCTATTAAAGTACAACAGATATCTGATCAAGAAAAAATGAAGCAAATGGAACGTGAAATTAAAGAATTAAAGCGTGCCAATGAAATTCTACGTAAAGCAGCCGCTTTTTTCGCCCAGGCGGAGCTCGACCGCCCACACAAATAATGGTGGATTTCATCCATAACAATAAAGACTTATATGGTGTTGATGCGATTTGTAGGATTTTACCGATCGCAGCTTCAACCTATTACCGAACTTTAGATCTCGCTGACAATCCAGAACATCGAGCGAAACGAGATCTACATGATGAGCATCATGCTGAACAAATTAAACGAATTTGGAAGGAAAGTTTAGGTCGATATGGTGTACGTAAAGTTTGGCAAAAATTGAAACGTGAAGGCTATGTTATTGCACGTTGTACAGTTGCTCGATTGATGCAGAAGCTAGATATACAAGGTGTTTGGCGTGGTAAGAATAAACAAACCACCCGTAGCCGAGATGATCAAAAAAGAGCAGATGATTTAGTGAAACGTAATTTTACTGCTGATCATCCAAACCAACTATGGGTCGGTGACTTTAGTGTGCCGCAGCAAGCGGCGTAAGAGATGAGGGTATGGCCCCTCGCTATCGGCTTGCAGGAGCAGGTAGCAAACCACCATAAGCGGCTTGGATCAAAAGTCCCGGTCGTGAGCGTTATGGAAAAGGCATCGTAGAGATGTCAGGTAAGAATTAGGAAGGCGAACAACAGTGAACTGCCGTTCAAGTGTCGAAAGTACTCAAATGACATCAAAACCGGGGATGGAAGTTACCCCGCGATTAGTTTGGCCGTTACCTGCTTACGGGCCATTCGGTGTCCGGCGTAGAGGCAGCGCGATCCTAATTCAGGCTCTTACGTTGAACTGCGGGAACCTTCGGTGGCGATGTCAAGCGAAAGGCACAAGCTCAAAAGGCAAGGCTGATAATAGCAATGCGTCACCAAGGGGCGGAGCAACTCGTAGTAGTGTTGAAGTTACTGTAATGGTAATGGAGCGAAGGGGTTGCATTATCCAGGTCTACGGATTTGTCAACTGTGCAAGCAGGAGGAGCAAAACTTTATGACCAAACCATTTAA
>NZ_VPCP01000111.1:0-7193 GCF_013418145.1 Acinetobacter sp. YH12201
GTTCCACTTTAGATATTTGTTTAAGATGAGATGTAACTCATTGAAATGTGTCATCATATTCGTCGTCAGAAAACAAGTATTATGCCATTATTTCAATGAGTTATCTTTTTTTGTCGTGTACAAAGTTCAGATTTAAATCACCCCCATTTCGACAAATGGCGGAAACTTGTCATTGACCAGATTTAACTGCGCTCCATATTCCAGGTAAGCCTTACAGCCATCCAGCACAGTGGTGAAACCGCTTGTTTGCTCAATCACAAAAGTAATTAAGTCTGAGCCTTGCAGAGAAATATCATAATTGCGAATGCGAAGATAAGTCTCTTGTTCTGTTAACTTCTCAAAAATAAAATCTACCGTGCTCTTGGGTTCTCCCCAAGTAAACTGGATCAGTTCATTATGAATCAGCTGTTCGACATAAACACTGCGGGTCACTTCATCTTTTTCCCAATACCAGTCTACCGTTCTGTTTTCTATCAAGTGTCCGGTAGATGAAGTAAACCAAAACTTGCTGGTGATTTCGGGGTCAATAAAGGCATTAAACACCTCTGCAACCGGTTTGCGAATTAACATCTGGGTTTCTATGACTACGCTCATTGCGTTCTTCCTTTTTATTCTTCTTCTTAGTGATAGCATACATCTGAAATTCATGGCTATCACTGAATTGTTAAAGACTTAAACAGCGCCGTGTAGAAGCAAAAATGATTTTCTAAACTTAACTTAAATTACCTTTATAGCTTGAAAGTACTGGCGGAATTTCAGCCCCTAATGAACTTAACATTTCCCGTTCAATATTTCGCACAATCGAATTGAGGGGTAAATCATTTTCTTGAAGTCCAAATGGTTCTTCCAACTCTGCACTGAGCGCATCCAAACCTAAAAACAAATAGGCAATTAATGCCACAATTACGGGTGTCCAAATACCGAAACTCGCTTCAATACTGAAGGGCAAAATTAAACAGAATGAATAAACTGCCCGATGCAATAAAACTGAATAAGAAAATGGCAATGGCGTAGTCATAATACGATCACAGCCTGCATGAATGTCGCCCATGGCAACCGTATGTCGAGTCAAGGTGCTATAGATAATGTCGCTGATTTGACCTTGCTTATAACACAGCACCAAATCTTTTTGCATAATCTCAAGTAAATACTGCGGCGCATTGATATGTTCAGCACATTGCTGCCATTGCCCATCGCTTAAATTGACAGCATTTCGGAAATGTTGAATATCTGTTGCTTGATGACGTAAGCGGTCGCGTAGCAGGTAACAAAATAACATAACCCGATACATCAAAATCTGACGTTGAGAGTCTTCCAGCACATGACTATCACGAATAATATGCCGTGTATTGGCAATCAGTGCGCCCCAAAGCTTGCGCCCTTCCCACCAGCGATCATAACAGGCCGTATTCCTAAAACTTAAGAAAATCGAAAGAATCACACCGAAGATGGTAAAGCCAATGGCAGGAACTTCTGGCATAGTCAAGAAATGTGCTGCACTTAAATACACCAACAGTGCCGATAAACTGACTACAACCGCTAGAGCTGGCATCACTTTAGGTAAAATTGTGCCATGCCATGCAAATAACAGCATAAAGCTATTATTTTTATCTCGAATAATCACAAATTTCCCCTCATGAAACCTAGTCGCTTCAATATTTATAAAATAGCTGTCATGAAAAAGCCCAACCGAAGTTGAGCTTGATCTAAACATTTTTGACTCAACAGTGAATCATCCTAGAGCATAAACAATGTTATTTTCCAGGCTTAAAGCTGTCTTTTAAGTCCAGAATACGGTTAAACACTGGTTTTTCTGCCGTGTGATCATATTGATCTGCAACGAAATAACCTTCACGTTCAAACTGGAAGCGGTCTTCAGGCTTCGCTTCAGCTAAAGCCGGTTCAATCACCGCTTGAACCACTTTGAGTGATTCAGGATTTAAGTTGGCAAGGAAGTCATCACCCACTTCCGGATCAGATTCAGTGAATAAACGGTCGTAGATACGCACTTCTGCAGGCACACCTTGGGTTGCAGATACCCAATGAATAACGCCTTTCACTTTACGACCTTCCGGATTTTTGCCTAAAGTTTCAGGGTCAATTGAACATTTCAGTTCAACCACTTCACCATTGGCATCTTTAATCACTTCATCACACTTGATCACATAAGCATGGCGTAAACGTACTTCGCCTTCTGGAATTAAGCGTTTAAAGCCTTTAGGCGGTACTTCTTCAAAGTCTTTACGGTCGATGTAAATTTCAGACGTTAATGGAATGATACGATCACCCATCTCAACGTTCGGATGACGTGCATGACTCAGGTTCATTGCTTCAGGCAGGTTAGTCAAAGTCACTTTCAATGGATTCAACACCGCCATGCCACGTGCAGCGGTATTTTCCAAAGACTGACGGATGCAGTATTCCAGCATAGCAACATCGACAATACCGTCAGACTTGGAAACACCCACGCGTTTACAGAAATCACGCAAACCTTCAGGCGTGAAACCACGGCGGCGCATCCCTACAACGGTTGGCATACGTGGATCATCCCACCCTTGTACAAAGCCACCTTCTACCAGTTTACGCAGTTTACGTTTAGAGGTAATGGTGTAATCGACATTTAGACGGCTTGATTCGTACTGACGTGGAACAGCTGGAGATTTAACTTTCTCGATAACCCAGTCATAAAACGGACGGTGATCCTGGAATTCCAAAGTACATAAAGAGTGAGTCACACCTTCAATGGCATCAGATAATGGATGCGCATAGTCGTACATTGGATAGATTTTCCATTTATCGCCAGTCTGGTGATGAGCAGAATGCAGAATTCGATACAGGATCGGATCACGCATATGCACGTTTGGAGAAGCCATATCAATCTTGGCACGCAATACAGCCTGACCTTCACCCAGCTCGCCATTACGCATTTGTTCAAAACGCACCAGGTTTTCTTCTACAGTCGCGTCACGGAATGGAGAGTTTTTACCTGGTTCTACAAATGAACCACGGTTTAACTTGATTTCTTCAGGTGTTTGTAAATCTACATAAGCATCGCCCTGTTCAATCAGTTGTACTGCCCATGTGTACAGTTGATCAAAATAGCTAGATGCATAGCGAGGTTCACCGTTCCAGTTAAAACCGAGCCATTTTACGTCGTTGGCAATCCCATCCACATATTCTTGTTCTTCTGCGTCCGGATTGGTATCGTCAAAACGCAGGTTACATACGCCATCAAATTCTTGTGCAATACCAAAGTTCAAACAAATCGCTTTCACGTGACCAATGTGTAAATAACCATTCGGTTCTGGTGGAAAACGCGTGATCACTTGCTGTGTAAGGCCTGCTGCCAAATCGTCAGTAATGACCTGACGTACAAAGTCTAAGCCCGGCTGTTGTTCTTGCTGCGCAGCATCGACAGGTTGATTACTTGTTGTCGGGTTATTTGGCAGGGATGAAACAACATCATTCGGCTTCATAGTTGATAAATCACTTCTATAAGATAAAATAGGATAATTAAAACGCTTTTCTGGTTTTTTTAACAAAGAAAATAACGTTTTCGCTTGCCTTGTAGTTTACAGTTTGCTTATGCTTCTCTCAACCAAAAACCCATGGCTTTTTTGTCCATGATCAGGAGATTATAGAATGAGTTTTCCTCAAGTCGAATTAAACACCAATAAAGGACGTATTGTTCTTGAACTTAATTCAGAAAAAGCACCTAAAACTGTGGCTAACTTCCTGGAATATGTTCGTGATGGTTTTTATGATGGCGTAATTTTCCACCGTGTAATTGACGGTTTCATGATCCAGGGCGGTGGCATGGATGAAAATTTCAAAGAAAAAGCAACGCGTGATTCAATTGAAAACGAAGCAGACAACGGTTTAAGCAATGATGAAGGTACCATCGCAATGGCGCGTACCCAAGCTCCTCATTCAGCTTCTGCTCAGTTCTTCATTAACGTGAAAAACAACTCTTTCCTTAACCACACTGGTAAAACAGCTCAAGGTTGGGGTTATGCCGTATTTGGTAAAGTAGTTGAAGGTATGGATGTCGTTGCTGATATCAAAGGCGTTCGCACAGGTAACCGTGGCTACCACGCTGACGTTCCTCTAGAGAACGTTGTGATTGAATCTGCAAAAATCATTTCTGAATAAAGAACGTCCTCTCCGTCTTTAATGAGTTTTAAAGCAGTGCTTTAAAACGGAATAATGTTAAGGATATAGTTCCTCTATCCAATAGATGGACTTTGAGAGGAAGTATTAAGGAAAATACGTGACCTATCTGTTTATCTCTGATTTACATTTGTCACCTGAACACCCTCGACTCGTTCGGGGGTTTTTGGATTTATTAGACAGTTATAAAGATAAAAATACCCAGCTTTATATTTTGGGTGACTGGTTTAATGCTTGGATTGGTGATGACTATACAGCCCCCTGGCTAGATGACATTGTCCATGCCCTGCAAAAGTTTCATCATGCCGGCAATCAGATATATTTTCTGGCTGGCAACCGCGATTTTGCTTTAGGCAAAAAATTCTTAAAACAATTCAATGGCACATTGCTGTCCGAACCGGCCATTTTAAAAATATCCGACACCACATACCGTTTAGAACATGGTGATCTGCTCTGCACAGACGATGTGTCCTACCAAAAATTCCGCAAGATCATTCGTAATCCATTACTTTTAGGTTTTTTAAAACGCATGCCTTTAAGTTTTCGGCAACAACTGGCTAATGGTTTCCGTAAAAAAAGTGCTGAAACCAAACAGATGAAGTCTTATGACATCATGGATGTAAATCAGTTCGCGGTGAAAGTTGCCTTAGAACATATTGACGTACTGATTCATGGCCATACTCATCGTTCTGCAATACATGATATTCAGGGTAAGAAACGGATTGTGCTAGGTGACTGGCGCGAACATTCGGCACAGATTTTAGAGATCAATCCTGCACATAAAAATGTAAAATTAGAATTAAAGACTTGGGCTTATTAAATATAAATTTTCATAATTAACTTTTATAACTTGACTATGTCATTCACAATCTGTCGAGAACTAGGCTGTAATGTTTCTGCGATGAAAAAAATTTAGCTGACCAAAAATAAAACAGGCTTTGTGAATGACAAATGCCTTTGGTCTTACCAAGCAATGCTTTTCAAGGCAAAATAAAGCAGCACATAGAACTCCTGACCTCACAATTACAGCTGGTAGGAGTCCATCAGGTACAATTTAAAAGCTGATATAAAATATTAAAAATTAATACCCACCTTCAGATTTTATCACTTCCGCATCATTTTTATATTTGGCTAAAAGCTCGCGCAGTGAATTCATTAATACGCTGGTATCCACCCCTACCGCAACAAACTCGGTACCCAAATCAATATATTTTTGCGTTACGTCATGCACCGTTGATAAAATCCCCGCTGCTTTACCCGATGCCCGAATGCGTTGAATGGCATCAACAACCGCTTTTTGTACTTCCGGATGATTCGGATTACCCTGATATCCCATGGTCGCAGACAAATCTACAGCGCCAATAAATACACCGTCAATTCCCTCCACTTTTAAAATATCATCCAGATTTTCCAGACCTGTCACAGATTCAATCTGAATCAGCAGACAAATATTTTCATGTGCTGTTGCATAATAATCCGGGATACTGTTCCAGCGTGTTGCACGGGCCAATGCGGCACCTACGCCACGAATTCCTTCTGGCGGATAACGTACCGCTTTCACCATCAGCTCAGCCTGCTCAACCGTTTCCACCATGGGAATCAATAAAGTTTGCGCCCCAATATCCAAAAGTTGCTTAATCAGCTGCACACTGCCAATAGGTGGACGAACCACAGCTTGTGATGGATACGCTGCGATACTTTGCAATTGAGAGAGTGTGGTTCTTAAATCGCTCGGTGCATGTTCCCCATCAATGAGTAACCAGTCATAGCCTGCATTGGCCGCAATTTCAGTGCCGTAAGCATCTGCCAGCCCCACCCATAACCCAATCTGCTGTTGGGTTTTTAATCGTCTTTTAAAATGGTTTGTATCATCTATCATTGTCTGACTCGGTCTACAGGCGATGTAATTATTCGATTAAACGTGATTTAACAAAAAGTACCAATATAGATTTCGTATTTCGTCATTGTATATTACTATTAATTATACATTTTATTAAGTTTTTTACTTTTATTCACCATAAAAATTCACACGCTTGATGCCAAAATATAAGCTATCCCATAATTCTTCCAAGCCATTTCAGCAAGGAATCAGGTAAAATCATTAAAAATTTAATAGTGGAAATGTCACTCATGGATTTATTAAACGTTTCAAAATCACGCTACACAACGAAAGCATATGATCCCAGTAAAAAAATTCATCAAGAGCAGTTTGAACGTTTATTAGAAATCCTGCGTCTCACGCCATCCTCCATCAATATTCAGCCCTGGCATTTTTTTATTGCCGATGATCAAGGCGCCAAAGAGCGTATCGCCAAAGCCTTGGTTGGGAAATATGCCTACAATGCACCTAAAGTTCTAGATTCTTCTCATACCATTCTGTTCTGTACCAAAGCGGATATTTCAGAACAGCACCTTGATACCCTGCTCAAGCAAGATGATCTTAGTGGCCGTTTTAAAGATGAAAAAGCCAAACAGGGCCAAAAAGACAGCCGTAGCGGTTATGTGGATTATTACCGTAATGAAAAAGGGGATATTCAGCGCTGGGCAGAAAATCAGACTTTTATTGCGCTCGGTCAAATGTTACTGGCCGCAGCTATTGAAGGAGTTGATGCCACCCCTATTGGCGGATTTGATGAACAGATTATTCGCCAGGAATTGGAATTAGATGAAAAAGGGTTAATTCCATCAGTGATTATGACGCTAGGTTTCCGCAGCGAAAATGATTTCAATGCTCAGTTACCCAAGTCACGCCTGAGTCGTGAAGAAATTTTCACCAAGCTGTGATTAAAAAAAATTACAATAAAAGGGGCGAATATGCCCCTTTCATGTCATTTCAGGACTTATTTTTGTAACAGGACTCAGGTATATTGGCAAAAAAATAAACGGTAGTCCCTACTCTCTGTACACGACAAATTTCATAGGATCCTTGTCCTATCAGGCTTTTTCTTTCTTAAAATTGCTAGCACTTTCTTAAATTCTTCTTTTTTTCCAAAACCAATCAAACGTAGAATAGCCATTTGAAC